>CATXZX010000023.1 GCA_958404085.1 uncultured Prevotellaceae bacterium
TGAGAAAACCATTGGGTGAGCGCAGTATAAGGTCAAGCACCTCCTTGTTGATGTAAGGTACATAGGTTCCATCGCTGTTATAGAGCGCGAAATCATCTCGTTTAATAATCAGATATGTGGGAATCCAACAATAGAGCAACCCCTGCTTCAGACGAAAAGGCGCAGCCTCTAACAGAGTGAAGAGTTCTCCCAATTTGTGCGGTTTGCCGATAGTGGAGCGCAGGAAGTTCTCACAAGCGTCCCAAAGTGGTTGGAATGAAGGTTCGGTCGGTGAGCCCAGTCCGGCAGTCGTATGAATACCTGTATTCTTGAGAAGTGTGAGATATAGCGATTTCTCGGGTGGATACTTATCCCTCTCAAAGCCAAGGTATGGCTCGGAAGAGTGGTCAAGCAATGCCTGCAAATACGACTGGCGGGCAAGTGACATATTACCAGTAGGGCGGTGCTTGTTAATGAGCTCGAAACGATAGATTGGAGTGGCATAATAGACAGAATCACATATGGTGGAGAGTTGCTGTGCGAGTATCTTACGCGATGTGATTGACGCAAGGATTTCGCCGTTAAAAATCCACGTCACGTTGTCAGAGAAGAGGCTCTCCATAATGGTTTTGTTCAACATTGACTTTTCGTGAACCAGCAGGTTAGCTATCTCGCGATTGGCTACTTTGTCGCTTTCGTCAGCCACGTAATAGTCGCGCACCCAATGGAGTTTGTCTATCTCAAAGAGATGGTCAGCGATTTCGGTTGTGTTCTCAAAAATGCAATAGAGGATGGCTTTACCATTTATGTCCGTGCAAGCAGCTTTGACAGCAACAAGGTCTTCCTGACGGGTCAGTATCACATTGATAATCCCGTCGGTCTCGCCACTGACGATGTATTCAATAGGCGAAGAGGTGAGACAGTACTGGAAGTATCGTGGCGTGCCAGTGCGAAAATAGTGCGCATTGGCAAGTGCTATCTTGTCGTCGAAGTATTCACACACCTTCTCTGCTATAACATCGGGATGCTTGCATTCGCGAGCAGCCTCATAAAGGCCTGCTTCCAAGTCTACATCGGTTCCCTCAAAAAGGATATATTTGGACTTGTATTTAGCGAAACGCAGTATCTGGTTCTTTTCGAGGAGGTCTATCACCGAGCCCACTTGACAAACGTCCATAGCATAGCTAGCATAGACTATCAGAAATTGCTTGTCGATGCTAGCAGCAGACGAGGCAAAGATATTTAGAAGGCCGACGGCCTTAACAATCTTGATGGCATCGGTTATGGTTGTGGCATCTGCATTGAGTCCCTCTGTTCTTTCGATGGCAATCTTGATAGCCGACCAATTCGCCGAGTCTTCGTGGACCTCTTGCAAATAAGAATAAAAATTATAAACAATATAATCATGAACGTCGGCAAGACTATACAAACGATTGATTGAAGCTTCAAAATCGTTGACAGTCCCCTCACCACGCGTCTCCAAGAATGTGAACAAGGTACGCTCATTCTGGCCATATCTCTGATTAGCTTGGGTAAAAACGTAAGCCGAGACAATATCCATTGGATAGAGAGCACGAGCAACGTTGGCATCAAGTGTGCTGGCGGCAAACTTAGAAGCGACAGCTAGGTTGTAATCTTGTCTGTGTTGAGTGTTGGCTTTTTATCAGCCGAAGATATATGAGTGGCGGTAAGGTTGAGAAGTTGCTCTATCGGTTCGGCAAAGACGATATCCTGAATGCGACCTTTTACCTTCGTCCATTCCTGTTTCTGCTCTGCTTTCAATCCCTTGGCGTAGGCTCCAAAACCTTGGTGCAACGTTGTAAGGAAGAGAATGTTCTTACTTGTGTCATTTACATACTCACAGAACTTCTGTAAGAAGTACATTTCTTTTTCAGGATTGTTCTTGGCTGCATGTTCAAGTACTTTACCGAACTCGTCAATAACAATAACTAAGAATTGATTCGCCAACTGAAGTCTGTTATAGTGGTTGTCCAGCACAGAGATAACGTTCTTACTTTCTGCATTAAGATGTGACGCAAGTAGATTCGCCAACGATGTGTAGTCGCCAACGATGTTTATAAACGAGAATTGCTCAAAACTATTGAATTGACCACATTGGCTCAGTAAGACATTTTTTCCAACAGTCTTTCCACACAGACAGTTTTCCAAGGCGAGGATGAAGCTGGATTTGCCAGTGCCGTACGAGCCGATGAGGCAAAACGAATGAATGCCACTGGCAAAGTGATTGATAATTTTGCCGATGGTCTGGCGAGCATTGGCAGTGACGATATAGTGGGGTGTCTTGCCAAAGTCACGCTCTATGTTGATTGAAGTAGTGAAACTCATGTTGCTTGATAATACTTGTTGAGAACCTGCCACTTGTCTATCCGCTCTTTCATGGTGAAGAGTTGCTCACCGGCAGTATTGCAGAAGGTTATATGGGGGTCGATAGTGTGCAGTTGGTCGAAAACGTCATATAGTTCATTGACAGACATACCGAAGATATTGGCAAGTCGCAGCAATACCTCGAACTCTATCACTTGCTGTTTGCCCTGCGTGATGTCGAGTACGGCAAAGAGGAAAACGAGCGGCTCCATCTTGGCGCGAGCGGAACAGTTGAAGGTATAATCCTCGTGACCAGCTTTGCCTATCAGTTTGAGGTCAATTAGCAGTGCAGAGAAGTCATCGCACGCCTTGATAGAGTCAGGCGTAACATAATTCTTTAGCATCGTGTCGATGTCACGCCAAATTGTCTTCTCGTTGTAAGGTGTGCTGTCAAAGCATTTGTCGGCAAACATCCGTCTTACTGCATTTGCCAAATCTGCTTTCGTGAACTCTTTGCGTGTTTTGTTGTACTCGGTGAAAACGATGTTGTAGAGTGTTGCTACTCGTGATGTCACGAGCATATAGTGTAGCAGCCATAGTGTGGCCGTGTCTTCGATGTAAGGGTCTGCGCCGTTGTCATCAAGAAGATATTTACCTATCTCGGTCGGCACACCATTGTCGTTAGTGATGCCGAAAGCCCTCAACCAATAGCGTATTGAGGCTACCATATTCTTGCCCACACCAAGTTCAACAACAGCGTAGTCGTCTGTGAACGACAATCCCGCTTTAGCGTAGTCATATCCTTTTTTCAACCACAAGCCCTTGCATTGAAAGGACTCATGACCAGAGAATGCATACTTCATAATTACTCTTTTGATGGGGTTAGTAAACATCTAACGTCAATATTAAGAACTGCTGCAATGTCATACAACTGTTGAACAGAAGGCTGCGTGCGATTGGTTGTCCAACGAGAAACCGTATTCTCACTTTTTCCCAACTCCGTTGCCAGCCATTTGCAGGTTCTTCGCTGTTCCGCCAAGACGACCTTTATGCGATTCATCACCATATTTCGGTTATTAATACTCTTATAAATGTTTTATTTCATCACAAAGGTAGGAATTTTATTTGAAATACGGCTAAAATGGTTTTATATTGCTTGGTTAAATATTCATTGCACGGTTTACATACTAAAATGACGATTTTGCACTAAAAGCACTTCCCGTTCGACGCAACGAATTATTTTGATGTGTGCTTAATTTCAGTAAACAAGCAAACGGGACATATACAACAAATCACAGCAGGGTATAATATACCTATAGTGAACATCTATAAATGTCTTACTCTTTAACTGTTGATGTAAACTGTGAAATCACGATTAGTCAAAGACAAATATCAAACAAGAACTCTCCATATAAAGCTACGCACGCTATCTCTCTTTGAACTTCTGCACATATAATGCGACTGTAAAATAAATCATTTTATCAGAAGTCCATCTATCATCAAGAGATAGCCGATAAATTATTGAATTTGACTATTTGTAAAGGCTTGTTTTGAGGGTCCGTCAACTTTTGTTGATCAGTTTTTTACCATTTTTTATTGCTATGTAAATGTTTACAAGAATAAACATAGCATACATGTTGATAAGCAAAAGTGCACTTTTTTTTATGAATTGACAAAATATTGCCATGTTTCGGCAGGATTTAATTAATAAATATAAAATCCATTTATCTTTTATGGTACGCTAGTCATGTAATAATTTTTGTTGTATTATGCAGCCTTAGTAAGGCTTTTGTATTACTAAAAAAGATATTTCAGAGAATATTTTTCTGCACAAGGTCAGTTTTATTTGTCGGAGCTTATTTTAAAAGAGTATTTGTTGATATATCAATCATCTTCTTCACCTGATGTCGAGATCTTAGTCGTATTCCATTAAAAAACAGGTTGATAAAAGATTTTTTAACTTTCTGACAGCAAATGTATTACAGATAAAAAATAGGGCTGGCGGTATCCGTCAGCCCTATTTTTACATTTCCTTTTTCCCAAACTTTGCGGCAGAAAGAAGGATAAATGACGAACGAAAAAGGACAAAAGATGGAAGCAGGAAATGAAGACATCGAAATGCTGAAAGCATTAATCCAGAAGAGCTTCTCCGAGCAGCGGGAGCTCATCACCCGGCTGGAAACGGCACTGGATGCCATGACCAGCTTTAATGGCAAACAGATGCTGGACAGCCGTGACATGCGCCTGCAGTTGAAAGTCTGTGACCGGACCCTCATCCGCTGGCGTAACTCGGGCAAGCTGCCTTATTTCAAGCTGAGCGGCAAGATATACTTCTGGGCTTCCGATGTATACCGGTTCCTCCGTGAGGAATACAGGGACGAAAGTCCGGACGTCAGAAATAACAAACCCGTAAAAAAATCATAGAAGATGGAAAATCAAAGTAAAGTCATCATGATCGAGCGCAACAAGTTTGCGTCTCTTGTCAAGGCGCATCGCAAATGCCTGCAGATGCTGAGTATCCTGGCCTATGCCTGCGCGACGAAGGAAGTGCAGCTGACCTTCACATTGGAGGAAATCTGCGAACTGCTACAAATGAGCCGTGAGGAAGTGGAAAGACAAAGACAGAAAGGCTACATCCGCTTCGTCCACCGGAACGGCATGACAGTCTATGAAACCACCGACATCCTCCGGCTCAAGAACATGCTTGAGATGGGGGGTATCTACCGGAAGATAGACGAGAAAGCCTTCATTCTGGAAGCGGCGGAGAAAGAAAAAAAAGAAACGGAACCTTCAATCAGACAATAAATATGGGACAGCTGGTACACGCCTCGCTTTTCAGCGGGTTCGGAGCGGCGGATCTCGCCGCCGAATGAATGGGATGGCGTAACGCCTTCCATTGTGAGATAGATGAATTTTGTAACAGGATTTTAAATTACTGGTTCAACCATGCAGAAAGTTATACAGACATTACAACTACGGATTTTCGGCAGTGAAGGGGACGGATCAACGTTCTCACAGGAGGTTTCCCCTGCCAGCCGTTTTCTGTCGCCGGCCAGCGCAGAGGTGCGGAGGACAGCCGTTACCTCTGGCCTCACATGCTCCGTGCCATTCACGAGATCCGGCCCGATTGGGTTGTTGGTGAGAACGTTGGTGGCATCCTCACGATGGTACAGCCCGGTAAGGAGACTCACGTGGGATATCAGCCCTCTCTTTTCGGAAAGGCTCAGCCTGTATACCGCAAGCGGGAGGAGTACGTCGTGGAGACCATCGCGGGAGATCTTGAGCGTGAAGGATATACCGTCCAACCGTTACTTATTCCGGCTTGTGCCGTCGGTGCCCCGCACAGAAGGGACCGTGTATGGTTTGTTGCCCACTCCGATGGCTTCGGACTTCAAGACACGGGGAGCGGGCAGCGCGCAGAAGGGGCTTCCGGAAGTCATCCGTGAAGGGTTGCTTCCCACCCCCACGGCAATGGAGATACACCACTGGCAGCGGGTGGAGAGATGGAAACGGCAGGGCCGCGTGTCGATGTACGAGTCGGAGGACGGGGAGAAGAACCCCAACGGCCTGGTCGATTTCCTGGACTTTTACGGCCTGCTCCCGACCCCGACGGCAAGGGATTGGAAGGGTGCCCCGACGCTGGAGAACTTCGAGAGGAAGGGCAAGAACCCGCAGCAGGGAAGCCTTCCCGATTTCTTTGCCCAAACTGGGAGAAGTTTCCAACTCAATCCCCTGTTTGTGGCCGAGATGATGGGGTTCCCCGTCAGTTGGACGGTATTACCTTTTCTTCCTGGCGGCAGCAGTCCGTTAAAGGATACGGAAACGCCATCGTCCCCCAGGTAATCCATGAAATATTCAAAGCGATAGAATCAACCTATAAATAACATGATATGCATACGTTAATTATTGCGGAACATCCGCAGTTCGGCAAGGTCCGGACCATAGAGAATGAAAGAAAGATGTGGTTCTGTGCCGCTGACGTGGCACAGGCCCTCGGCTACGTTAATTCCAATGATACCATTACCCGCCATTGTAAGACGAAGGGTGTCGAGCTTTACGATATCCCTACGGCGGGCGGACGGCAGAAGGTGAAGTTCATCGACGAGGGGAACCTGTATCGTCTGATAGCCGGCAGCCGTCTGCCATCAGCCGAGAGATTCGAGAGCTGGATTTTTGACGAGCTGGTACCACGCACGCTGAAAGAGGGCGGCTATCTGCTGGGGAAAAAGGGGGAGACGGACGCAGAACTGCTTTCACGCGCCCTGATGTTGGCGGAAAACAAACTGAAGGAGCGTGACCGGCACATATCCGAACTGAAAAGGGAAAATGCCCAGAATACCCTGAGATTGGGCTTACAAGCCCCCAAGATACGTTACTTTGATGAGGTACTGCGTTCATCCAGTACCTATACGCCCACACAGATCGCCAAGGAACTTGGCATGAGCGGCAGGGAACTGAATCTCAGGCTCAAGGCTCTCGGCATCCAGTTCCGCCAGTCCGGTACTTGGCTGCTTGCCGCCCGCTATCAGAATGAAGGATATACACGGACCCATACGCACAGATGGCAGAACCGCAGCGGGGAAACCGGCACGGCCATGCATACGGTGTGGACCGAGAAGGGCCGCCTGTTCATCCACTGCCTCTTCAGCCACCTGCCCGTCTTCTAACCATCCGCCACTGACGGCAGCCAAAAGGGCTGTTTCCCGTTATTTGGGAGAACAGCCCTTGATATATCCGTTCCGGCACCCGCCTGTCAAGATATGCCTGCCGGATGTCCCGCTTTCCACAGGCAGGTTTCCGTACCCGCTCCCAGTTAGGAGCCCCAATATTTTACGCTACGTTTTACGATTCTCATTATCCATGACTTAACTTAATTTTCATTATACCCACCAAGAATAAGCAGGACTTTACAGTTTAGGTCCTCTTCGGTTTTCCCTTTCCCGCAGTGTCCGAATGTCCCGCTGCGTCTCCTGCTGCCGTAGCGTGTCGGCGAGTATCCGGATGAAATGCCCGTAATCCTCCACGAGCTGCTGGACGCATTCGAGCCGCAGCGTGTGCGCCATGTTCGCCATCGGACTTGTACTACGGGCGGCGATGTCCTGCCTGAGCAACGTGTCCAGGCAGACATTCTGCCTCTTTTTCAGATGCTCCAACACTTTTTCCGGACTGCCCGATTCCCTTGCCTTCTTTCTCAAGTCCCTGAAACATTTGTACAGGTAATACTCCTTGTACGCCTCTTCCGCGTGTGACTCGAAAAAGGCGAGGTAATCCTCACCGGCTTTTGCCGCCTTGTTCTGGATCTTTTCGTCCAGGAGTTCCATTTTCTCATTCAGCCGGTCCATAAACCGGTCCATACCTGGGTTCAGCCTTTCCATACCTTATCGTTTTAATCCGTTCGTCCTATGTTTTACGGGGTGTCTGTTTTCCTCTTTTATGTCCTGTTCCGGCTTCCTGAGGGAAAGTATGTGTGAGAAACCCAGGCAATCCTGAATCAGCCTTTGCATGCACTCCAACGACAGGGTATGCGCCATGTTCGCCATCGGGCTGGTGCTGTTCCTTGCGGGCGGATTGGCAAGCAGCCTTTCCTGCTGGTATCTTACGATATCCTTGAAGTACCTTTGCAGTTCCTCCACATCATCCGTCCCGTTCACCTTGTTGCGGAACACGCCGTAGTAATCACGCAGGCGGCCTGCCTTGTACACCTCGTCCGCCTGCCATTCAAAGAAACGGGAATAGTCCTTTTTCGCCTCTTCCAGCCCCTTGCGTATCCGTTCTTCCGTGCCGGCAATTTTCCTGTCCAGCGACTGCCGGAGCTGTTCAATATTCCAATTGTCCTGTCTCATGCTTTACATTTTTAATCCGTTCGACTTCTTTTTCATTGTTTCCGGCTCTATTTCGGTTTTCACCTCTTGACGGGGAGGCTTCTTCGAGAGAAGCTGTCCGAACCCGTTATAATCTTGTATGAGCTGCTGGGTACATTCTGTTCTATAGGAATGCGCCAGATTGAAGATCTCGTCCGAATAATGAATATAAATTGGGCCGTTAACCAGCTCCCTGACACATTTTCCGCGTTCCGTCTGAAGATACTCATGAACCTCTTCAGGCCTTTTCGCCTTTTTAAGGACCTGGCGGAGCTCCTTATACTTCTCGATCATGTAATACGCCTTGAACAGGTCCTTGCCCGCCCATGCGAAATAATAGAGGTAGTTGGAGTCCATTTGTTTCTTGTACATCCTGATCCTGTCGCTTTTGAGGTTTATCTGCATCTCCAGATACTTCAATAGTTGGTCCATGCCGTATTTTTCCTGTTCCGTCATAGCTTCCGTATTTCTTTATCTGGCAGTTTCCGTATTTGCCCTGTCCTCGATGGAGAACGGGATGTCCAGTGTCCGTTCCACGCCGAAGTTGTCCACCGCCACGAAGCGGATCCCGGGATTGTCCCCACCCGTGTTCCGGTAAAAGAGGGTGAACACCTGGCGGCGGATGTCCGTCGTGTCCAGCCCTGCGATGCCGGAGAGCTCCGTCAGCTCGCGGTTCACCAGTCTGGTGCCGTCGGTTCCGAACACCTCACCGTCACCCTCCAGCTGTATGTATCCGATGCGGTAACGGGCCTCCCGGTAATCCCCCTCGCGGTTAAGCGTCAGACGGATCTCCACCGTCTCATCCGGCTCAATACCTTCTTGCAGGTACCAGGAAGAGAGCGAGAAGTCGTATGCCTGCCGCACCTCCAAACGGTCGTCGCAGCCGGCAAGGGTGCACGCCAGCAGGGCCAGCGCGCATCCCATGATGAATGTTCCTAATTTCATTGTTTCCAGTTCTTAAAAGATTAATCGATGATATATTTCAGTCCGACGGCCACTACCGTATGGAAATGTCCTACGGACGATCCGAAGAAGACACACTGCCGGACATTGAAAAGAAAAGCCCAGCGGTCGGTCAGGTACGCCTCCATCTCGAATGCCGGGGCGAAGCCGTAGATGAAGGCACCCTTGTGCAGCAGGGTCGCCCCGTCATAAAGGAGCCTGCCATTCCGGTTTACCCTCTCATAACCGGCCAGCGCGGACAGACCGGCGGACAGGAACACGTTCCTGCCCCTGTCCGAGAGGAACGGGAAGAGACAGCCCGCCTCCGCGGTGAACTGCTCCTTGGGAACGGCCGTCTCCTTATAGGCATAGTGTTTCTTCACGTAGTCCGCACCGACCACCCAGCGCGAGCGGTTGCGGTTGTAGCGGCTCAGGGCTATCCCGACCTGGAAATTCCCTCTCAGGTGCCTCACGTTCTTTCCGAAGTCATCCACGCCGCCCAGCCTCAGTTCAAGCCCCGTCTGCCCGGGCAGGTAGCGTTGGGCGGAAACCTTGCCCGCCAAAGAGGACAGGAAGACGCACATCATTATTATAAACAGATATTTCCTCATAGAATTACTCCTTTATCAGTTCGTCCACCAGTCTGGCGTCCACCAGGTCACTGTTCTCGATATGGAACCGCTGGTGGCGTCCGCCGCCTTTCTCGTAAATCTCCACCTCGATGAGCTTGTCATCGGGGATGACCACCTTGTGGAAAGCATAGACGATGCGTCCTTCCCCCTTGCCCTCTATGCGCCTCAGCTCGTTGAGCGCGCGCACCGGCTCGATGTAGGTCTCCTGCTGTGCCGTTCGCTTGGCCACTTTCTTGTCCACCACCTTGAAGCGCACGAAGTCAATGTCGAAGGGCACATGCGAGGAGTTGGCCAATGAGATGTGGAGGAACAGCAGGTCCTTATGCACATAGACGCCCTTGAGCAGGGCCTGCATCCCGAACTGGCGGCAGCCGATGTGCTTCACGTCCCTGCGGTCCAGACGGTGTACGGTGTACATCAGGCTGGCGATGACCGAAGGGTCCTCCTCGCCGAGCTCGGTCACACGGACGGCGCTTCCCTCAGTGGAGGGTTCTGTCGGAAACCGGCTGTCCATATTGATGTTCAACGCTTCCGGCTCCTCTTCGTAGGAGACGAGGAACGAATAGAACGAGCCGTCGCCCGTGATGACCGAGAAGTTCGTCTC
>CATXZX010000024.1 GCA_958404085.1 uncultured Prevotellaceae bacterium
AAGAAGAACCGTGAAGAACGATGGGGAATCCCGGAAGTTTCTCCATTACAGCATCGAGAACGTCGAATGCCAAGGGAGGAGGAACCATACGGCCCGTTGCGGGGTCGATGTGGCACTGCTCCGGTGTAAATTTATATGCACCGTGCGATGTACCGATAGAGATAGCCAACGAATCGCAACCCGTACGTGTAGCGAAGTCGATTACCTCTTCGGGATTCGTATAGGTGTGGTGATCGGAAGAAACTTCGTCTTCAACACCGGCCAATACACCGAGTTCACCTTCAACCGTTACATCGAACTGATGAGCATAGTCTACAACCTTCTTTGTCAGGGCTACATTCTCGTCATAAGGCAGATGAGAACCGTCGATCATTACAGAAGAGAAGCCGGAGTCGATACAGCTCTTGCAGGTCTCGAACGTATCACCGTGGTCAAGGTGCAATACGATTTCAGGTTTCTCGCAACCTAATTCTTTAGCGTATTCCACTGCACCCTGGGCCATGTAGCGCAACAGCGTAGCGTTAGCATACTGGCGAGCGCCTTTAGATACTTGCAGGATAACCGGCGATTTTGTTTCTACGGCAGCTTTGATGATAGCCTGCATCTGCTCCATGTTATTGAAATTGAAAGCTGGAATAGCGTAGCCGCCATTGATAGCCTTCTTAAACATCTCACGGGTGTTCACCAGGCCTAAGTCCTTGTAATTAACCATACTTTTATATTTTATTGGATTTATAAAGGTAGCATTTGTTATTCGTGTGGCAAAGTTACACAATTCGACCGGGAAGAGGAAACTTTCCTTTTTCTTTTTTAATCGGCGGCACTTAAAAAAGGTAAAGGAGAAACACGCACATACGTTTTGTGCCGAAGAATGTTATTTTCAGTTTGCAAAACGCGACATAATGGACACTCAAAGTAAACACAAGGCCAGCCGTCCGCCGACCCGTACAAGACAAACCGAAGCCGGGCACTCCCGCTACGCCGGAAGTGCCTGCCAATTTAAAAAAACTCTGAGATATTTTAAAAAAGCGCGGAGTTGTGCATCAAAAACTACGGTCTGCGTTTTCGTTCAATGGCGTGAAAACGCAGACCGTCACCTTAGGGTTGTACAAAACGTCCCTTTTCCCATTTAAGCAAAAGCCCTTTGTTCACATAAGGTTCTACGCGCTTCCGGTCTTCGGGCGCAAGGGCTTCCAACGAAACCCCTAACCGCATTTCGTTGGTACCGGCTGTCAGCACGGCATAGTGCGCCTCGGCATCCAGCAACTTGCGGATATTCTCCAGACAAGCCGCATCGCATGTGTCCGGACGCACCCAATAGGCATCGTCGGCCGGCCAACGGAACATCGCATCTCCGGAAAGCGGACGCCAATCGGACGTATAGAAACGGACGACGCTCTCGGCAGCAGGCATACGGCAGGTATGCACGACACAGACAACCCGCGTCGTATCTGTCAGGGGGAGCAGCTTCAACGCCACATCGCTGACATCCGTCAGGCGTATCTGGCAGTAGTCTGCGGTCAGCGTCAACATCTTCGAACGGCCTCCGAAAGCATTCTCCACAACGGCCTCCATCTTGTTATCCGCAAAGTCGATACAGTCCAAACGGTTGTTCTTCGTCAGGACCGGCACAATGGAATCGGGCATCTCGGCAAAAACCGTGCGCATCTGCTGCGCATTGGCTGCAAAGGCACATATAAAAAGGAAAAACGTATGTAACAGGATTCTTTTCATCGCAACTCATTCAATCAAACGGGGCAAAGGTACATATTTCTTTGTGTTAAGTTGAAAAATAGAAAAGAAACTTTTGGACGGAGTCGATTTTTGTTGTACCTTTGCAACCGTTTTAGACCATTACACGATTGTTACCAAAACAATTAGCCAAACAGCAAACAATAATAAAACATATAACGAAATGAAAAAAGGCATTCATCCTGAAAATTATCGCCCTGTCGTGTTCAAGGACATGAGCAACGGCGACATGTTTTTGTCTCGTTCTACATGCAAGACGAACGATACTGTCGAATTCGAAGGCGAAACTTATCCGGTAGTCAAGCTCGAAATCTCCAGCACATCACACCCCTTCTACACAGGTAAGTCCAAGTTGGTAGACACAGCAGGTCGCGTCGACAAGTTCATGAACCGTTACGGACAGGCTCGCAAGAAATAAGAAAACAGGCTTATTACATATTTATAATATAGAGGTGTGTCCTTTCGGGGATATACCTCTTATTTTATTTTCGGCACTATGGCAACAAATTGCACCTCCGTTCTCGAACTGACCTGTCCGCCGCTCCCGGTTGTCCGGATGGCATTCATCGGACTGGGGCGTCGCGGCATGAAAGCCCTCGACCGCTATCTCCACATCGAAGGGACGGAAATCAAGGTTTTCTCCGATCTTCAACAGGAAAATCTGGACAAGGCCCGCGACATGCTGGCCCGCGACGGACAAAGAACGGCTGCCGACTGCTACTGCGGCCCCGACGTATGGAAAGAAGTATGCCAACGCCCGGATATCGACCTGATTTATATCTGTACGGAATGGAGCAGCCATGCAACGATAGCCGCCTACGCGATGCGACACGGCAAACACGTGGCCGTCGAAGTTCCGGCTGCCACCGATGTAGCGTCCTGTTGGAATTTGGTAAAGACTGCTGAAGAAACGCGCCGCCACTGCCTGATGCTGGAAAACTGTTGCTACGACGCCTTTGCCCTGACGACCCACCACATGGCCGAAATCGGTTTATTGGGCGACATCACGCACTGCGAAGGGGCCTACATCCACGACCTGCGCCGCCTGTTCGAAAAAGAGAGACACGAAGGTTTCCAACAAAGTTCGTGGATGGAAAAAAATTGTTCGGAACACGGCGGAAATCCATACCCCACACACGGAATGGGGCCCATCGGCCTGCTGCTGAACCTACACCGGGGCGACCGGCTCGACTACCTGGTATCGCTTACCGAAAACGCCCGGACGCATACGGCCTGCGGCCATATCAACTGTACCCTGCTGAAAACGGTTAAGGGGCGTAGCATCCTCCTCACACACGACGTTACGACTCCCCGCCCTTACAGCCGCAGCCAGGTAACGTGCGGGACACACGGATTTACACAGAAATATCCGGTAGCGACCTTTATGCTCGAAGGAATGGACATCCCCGCTGTCGACAAAAATGCCGAAGCGATGCTCAAGAAATACCGCCACCCTGTCACGGCCCGCTGGGGCGAAGAAGCCCACCGCCGGAACATGTCCAACGAGATGAACTACGTGATGGATTGCCGCCTGATTTATTGTTTGAGAAACGGGCTTCCACTCGACATGGACGTATACGATGCAGCCGAATGGTCGTGCATAGCCGAATTAAGCAAAGAGTCCGCACAAAACGGAAGCAGACCTGTCGCCATCCCCGACTTCACATCCGGACAATGGGATGTACTCGCAAGACATCGTTTCCACATGGCCGAGAAATAAAAATCGGCACATCAGGCCGAACCGAGCCACAAGAATATCAGCCCCAACAGGACTAACAGTAAATCGACGGCCTTCGCCTTCAGATTCTTTTCGTGCAACAAAAGCGCACCGCACAGGAAAGAAATCAACACACTGCCGCGCCGTACCATCGACACGATGGAAATCATTGCTCCGGGCATACTCAGTGCATAAAAATAGGCCCAATCCGCCAACGTCAGGAATACGGATATAAAGAAAATGCTGCTCCGCCATCGAAAAGGAGCCGTATGCCGGCGCACAGGCAGCCACATCAGACACAACATGACAGCCATCGTAGCGCACTGGTATAAGTTGTACCATCCCTGAACGGCCATGCGGCCCAATCCCAGCCCTCCTTCTTCGGGCGAAGCCATCAGGTGTTTGTCATACAGTCCGCTCGCACATCCCAACACGGCGGCACCCACGATAAAATAAATCCACCGGTTGTGGGAAAAACGAATGCCTTCTTTCTTCCCGCTCCGGCTCAAAAGATAAAACGAAAGCACAGCCAACGCCACTCCGGCCCACTGCCATGCGTTCAGGCGCTCGCCGAAAATAAGCATCGCACCGACAAGTGTCATCACCGGGCGGGTGGCATTGATGGGACCAACGATTGTCAACGGCAGGTGCTTTAAGGCGAGATACCCCAGCAACCAGGAACCTAAAACAATAAACGATTTAAGCAAAATAGGACCGTGCATCTCCCAACCGCCAGCCTCCACATAAAATTGCGAATCGGCCGAAATCTGTCCGGCGGCCGACCCGACAATAAACGGAAGCATGAAAAACGAGCAAAAAAGCGTATTCAAGAACAAAACCGGGAGGACCGCATTATCTTTCAGCGCCTGCTTTTTGGAAAAATCATAGAAGCCGAGCAAAAAAGCTGACACAAAAGCTAAAAAAATCCACATTACGGTACAAAACAAGGGGTATCGACAGACAAACGGGGAAGGTTCTCACCGATAAAAACGGAATCCGGATAGCGGACATCGACCAGAAAAAGGGCATTGGCCGGCATCGATTCGCCCGCAGCACAGCGGTTCTTCTCCGATATAACCTGCCGGAAACCCTCCACACTCATCTTTCCGCGTCCCACCTCGACCAGCGTGCCGACAATGGCACGCACCATGTTGCGCAAAAAGCGGTCGGCTGTAATCTCGAAACGCCACAACGTATCGGACACAGGTGTCCAACGGGCTTCGGCAACGCGACATAAATTCGTTTTGGTGTCCGTATGCAATTTACTGAAACTCGTGAAATCGAAAACGGTCCTCAGGATATCCGCCGCCTCGTTCATGGCAGAAAAATCCAAAGCACCATACATACGACAGGCATAATGGCGTGCAAAAGCATCTTTGGCCGTCGACAGAAAATAATGGTAAGTACGCGCCGTGGCATCAAAGCGGGCATGAGCCTGTGCCTTCACCGGAAAAATACCATATACGGAAATATCCGGCGGAAGCACCCTGTTGAGTTTTGCAACCAGAAAAGAAGGTTGCAACGGGCTTTCATGCTGGATTTCCTCCGGCCGGGGATCATTGAAGTGGGCCACCATCAAACGGGCGTGTACCCCGGCATCCGTCCGGCCCGCCCCAACGATGTCGGTAGGATACCGCAACAACAAAGACAAGGCTTCGGAAAACACTTGCTGCACGCTCGTTGCGTTCGGCTGAACCTGCCAGCCGTGATAAGCAGTACCGTCGTAAGCCAAATAAACGAAATATCGCTGCATGGCAAGCTATTTATTTAAAAAGACTGGCTGGTCATACACATTGGTTTCCTTTATCTCGAGTCCCATACTCCGGTAAAGGGCATTCGCGGCCACACGAGCCGGTTTCGATGTAAGCATCAGCGTCACAGGCGCCGACTTGCGGACAAAAGCCATTACTTCTTCCATTAATTTGCGACCCACTTTTTTCCCGCGGAACGCCTCGTCCACCACAAGATCTTCGATCCAAGCCTTACGTCCTGTCGGCGAAAGATACATTCCGACCGTTGCCATGCCCACGACCAGGCTGTTCTGCCGCAAAAAAAGCAAGTGACTGTTCTCCGACGCTATCAAATTCCGCAACAGGTCCGCATCCACACCGACCGGCCGCCTTGTCAACTGTCCGACCAGCCGGCACACCGTGTCATACAACTGCGGTGAATAGACCGTTTGCTCTTCCAAATAAAAACATTCCATTTACTTACCGCACCGTTACGTGGTAACAACCTTGTTTAACCTCATATTTTACATAACACGTGCCGGCCTCGCGCAAATCGCGCAACACCTCCGACAAAACCCATTTGAGCGTATCGTTACGGACAGCCCGCGCCGATGGTCCGTCGGGGTCCTCTACCGTATTATAACGGTTGTAACTGATATCGAAAGTCGTCCCGTAACGATGGCAGCTCTGCTCCGTAGCATTACAGTTGCGCTTTCGCAGACGCGCGATGTCATCTTCCGTACGCAGTACCGAAGTCACGATAAGCGTATGCAGGGGAATTTGTTTCATCTCCAGCGAATCCAGGAAATTCCGTCCTATATGGTCCAACAAACGGGCCGCACGCGGTACTAAATAAGGTATAGAGTGACGCAACTCCTCCACTACATAATACGGACTGCTTCCCACATAAACCAGTTCGTTTTTCCGCTGCTCCGCCTGCGAACGGTCGCGCACCGGTTCCACGCCCAGGCGCGAGGCTGTAACAAGCTGGACATCATTCAGGTCTGGGAACGTCTTTTTAAAACCCGGCACACTGTAAATCCGGTTACGGACCGGTGCCCCGGATCCGTCGAGGAAACAAGGAACACGGCGCTCGCCCATCAGCAACGAGTCGTTCAACAAACTACGTACCCGGACCGAATCGACCGTAACGGCACTCATGTCCTGACCAGAGGCATCCTCGGCGGAACCTCCGCCCACAGCCCGGTAAACACACCGGCCCAATGCCAAAACCAATACCGCCGCGACAAACGCATATTCGAACTTTTTCTTCCGGGAACGAGGAATCGTTATTTTCATTCGCGCACTATCTGTTTTAATTTTAGGCACAAAAGTACAAAAAAAGAGAGTTTCTTTGGGTGAGATTGCGTAATTTTGCACAAAAATGAACGAATGATTGAGAAACATCTCATACTGGAAAAGGCCGACCCCGTCATTTTTTACGGTGTAAACAACAACAATTTACGTATTCTCAAATCTCTGTATCCTAAACTCCGTATCGTGGCACGCGACATGCTGCTCAAGGTTATCGGGAACGAAGATGATATGGCCGAATTCGAACGCCATATCAACCAACTCGAAGAACATTGCGTAAAGTTCAATAAGCTCAGCGAAGAAGACATTCTGGATCTCATCAAGGGTAAACATCTCAACAACGAACTGCCCGAAGGTGTCATCGTATACAGCACGACCGGCAAACCCATCACCGCACGCAGCGAAAACCAGCAGCTCATGGTCAACGCCTTCGCCCGCAACGACCTCCTGTTTGCCATCGGGCCAGCCGGTTCGGGCAAGACGTATACAGGCATCGCCCTGGCAGTCCGTGCGCTCAAGAACAAAGAAGTCAAAAAAATCATCCTAAGCCGCCCCGCCGTCGAAGCCGGAGAAAAACTCGGCTTCCTCCCGGGCGACATGAAAGAGAAAATAGACCCTTACCTGCAACCTCTTTACGATGCACTGGAGGAAATGATTCCTCCGGCCAAGCTCCGCGAATACCTGGAAACGAATATCATCCAGATTGCGCCGCTTGCCTTCATGCGGGGCCGTACGCTGAACGATGCCGTCGTGATTCTGGACGAAGCGCAGAACACGACGACGGCACAAATCAAGATGTTTCTGACACGTATGGGCTACAACACCAAAATGATCGTGACCGGCGACCGCACACAAATAGACTTGCCGCAGCCGCAACGCTCCGGATTAATCGAGGCCCTGCACATCCTGCGCGACATACCCGGAATCGCATTCATCGAAATGACGAAAAAAGACATCGTCCGCCACAAGCTGGTGACACGCATCGTGGCAGCTTACGAAAAAGAGGCCGCCGAACGCAAACTACGCCGCGACACACCGGCCGACGACAATACCCCCGAAAATCATTTATAAACCATCAATAACCTAAAACAATGAGTGCTTTAACAAAAACCGATTTCAATTTTCCCGGACAGAAAAGTGTTTATCACGGCAAAGTCCGCGATGTGTACAACCTGGGCGACCGCCTGATCATGGTTGCCACAGACCGTATCTCGGCATTCGACGTCATTCTGCCCGAGGGCATCCCCTACAAAGGACAAATGCTCAACCAGATTGCAGCCAAGTTCCTCGACGCCACCACAGACATCTGTCCGAACTGGAAACTATCGACCCCCGACCCCATGGTAACTGTCGGCGTATTGTGCGAAGGCTTCCCCATCGAGATGATTGTGCGCGGTTATTTGTGTGGCTCGGCATGGCGCGCCTACAAGAGCGGTGTCCGTGAAATCTGCGGCGTGAAACTGCCCGAAGGCATGCGCGAGAACCAGCGTTTCCCCGAGCCCATCATCACCCCCACGACCAAAGCCGAAATCGGCGAACACGATGCTGACATCTCGAAAGAGGAAATCCTGGCCCGCGGACTGGCTACGCCCGAAGAATACGCCACACTGGAAAAATACACGCTGGCCCTCTTCCGTCGCGGAAGTGAGATAGCAGCCGAACGAGGCCTCATCCTGGTTGATACCAAATACGAATTCGGCAAACACAACGGCACCATCTATCTGATGGACGAGATTCATACGCCCGACTCCAGCCGCTATTTTTACAGCGAAGGCTACGAAGAACGCTTTGCCAAGGGAGAGCCCCAAAAGCAGCTGTCGAAAGAATTCGTGCGCGAATGGCTGATGGACAACGGATTCCAGGGAAAAGAAGGACAGCAGGTGCCCGAAATGACTCCCGAAATCGTCCAGAGCATCAGCGACCGCTACATTGAACTCTACGAACACATCACCGGCGAGACTTTCGACAAAGCCAGTGCCACAGACCTGGCCGCACGCATCGAAAAGAACGTGACCGAATACCTGAACCAACGCTAAATTTCAGAGCCGGAACATACTTTATCCAGCCTGACGGAGTACATTCTTTCCGTCAGGCTTTTTCTTTATCCATCGGCCTGCACCTTCCGACATCGCCACCACGCCATCCTTTCCCCGAAGTCCGTCACAAAAAGAAACAGAAGGGATGTATTTTGGAAAAGAAGGGAGTTTTTTTGAAATAGCACCCTTCTCTTTTCTATTGCAGCATCCGGACTTCCGGCCAACGCCCTGTCCGGCCGGAGAAAAAGCGGGAAACAACGTACACCGAAGCACTTTTTTCTGACGCGCGATGCAACGTTTTCGCCCGCCCCTCCGTTTATATAGATACATGAAGGAGAAAACCGAACATCTGATCAAGGAATGCCGATGGGGAAGCCGCACTGCGCAGATTGCCCTATACAAGCGGTTCGCACCGCGGCTATACGCCACCATCTGCGCATCGTGGGCAACGCGGCCGAAGCCGAAGAAGCCATGCAGGACACCTTCCTGAAGGTCTTTACCCGCCTCAACCTGTATCAGAGGACCGAATGTTTCGAAGCATGGATGCACCGCATCGCCGTACATACGGCCATTGACTACGTGCGCCGGAACGAACCGCAATGGGACAAAGTACCCGAAAACTATCCCGAGTCCGATGACAACGGTCCCGACGAAGACGCGGTGCAATGGTTCGAGATTAGAAAACTCCCAGCAGCTCAATCTCGACATGAAATTCAGCACCCTGAAAATGCTAAACGCCTCATCGTTGCGCATATCCAGCGAACACAGCAAACTGCAGGCCGGTACACTCGACAAAATTCACGTAAAATCCGAATTCGACAACATCACAATTCAGGAACTGAGGAACAATCTATCGCACGAGAAGTTCGCATACTCCGAAATCACCATCAACAAACTCTCTCCCGACTTCGAGAAAGTCGACTTGTCCGGTTCGTTCTCCACACTCAACGTACACATTGACAAAAAGGCCGTATTCCACATTCACTTCCACGATACCGGAAGTAGCGTATGTAACATAGAGGGCGGATTCAATGGACCGCACCGCTTCGTCAAAGGACCGAACAGTACCTTCACCACAGAGGGAAAAAACCATAATGGAAAGCAATACGAATACTTCTTCGACATCAACGGAGGCAAGAAAAGGGTAATAAACTTCAAAGGAAACTTTAACAAGCTGAACATCAACGGGCTGAAGAATCCGTAACCGGCACGTTGTAACAGCACGGTCTCATCATACACAGACCAAAGGTCCGGCACCAAGCCGGACCTTTCCCTTTTGGAAAACCGAGCCTATGAGGTTCAAAAGTCGTCCTATCCCTACCTCCCTCCGGCAGACAGGAAACCCTACGGTGCTTCCGGTAAGAAACGGAAGGGAACTATTTTCAACTATCTCCCTTCTATTTTGAAATACAAAGGACCTCTTTCCACCGGGGGCCGGACTTTCCGTCGTACCCCCTGGTGTATCTACCCGCCGGAGAGGAAATCGCCGCCCCATCATTCGCTTATTCCACGGGTTTTCGCTACTTTTGCAGCATCTAACCCTATCAAGAATGAGCTACAAGCAAGAACTGATAAAGCCCTACGATGAAGAAGGCAACAAAGGCCGGCAGGTAGAACGCATGTTCGATAACATTGCCCACAGCTACGACCTGCTAAACCACTGCCTGTCCTTCGGCATCGACAAATACTGGCGCCGCTCCGCCATCCAATCGCTCGCACCCTACAAGCCCCAACATATTCTGGACGTAGCCACGGGAACAGGCGACTTTGCCCTGCTGGCAA
>CATXZX010000025.1 GCA_958404085.1 uncultured Prevotellaceae bacterium
CGGGTGAGCCGGATATTTTGGTTGGCACCAGCCACGGAACTACGCCACTGCCCCACTTCATCAACACCGTCATAACCGGATGACTTCGAAATGAAAACGACGGTTGCAATTTTTGCAACCGTCGCGTTAAGCAAGAATGGATATACTTAGCCAATCATCAATTATGCGCCGTATTCATAATGACCTCACTCAATGTAGGATGAGCATGAATACAATCGCGAAGATCTTGAAGTTCTCCATCTTTAAACATCACGGTAGCCACTTCCTGTATCAGATCCGCCGCATGCGGGCCAAACAGATGGCAACCGAGTATCTTTTCGTTGGCATCCGTCAGGATCTTCACCATGCCGTCGGCCTCGTTCATGGCCAAGGCCTTTCCATTGGAACGGAAGAATCCCTTATGAACGGTGAAACCGATGCCTTCTGCCTTACATTGCTGTTCGGTTTTTCCAACCATAGCAGCTTCGGGGAAAGTAAAAACAGCAGCCGGGACAATGTCCATCTTCGTATGATTATCTTTCCCCAATATGCGATTGAGAACATACATACCTTGGAATGTAGCTGCATGGGCAAGCTGACATTTACCGTTAATATCGCCCACAGCATAGATACCGGATATATTTGTTTCGTAATGTTCATCCGTAACAACTCCTCTTCGATCGCAGACGATGCCGGCCTGTTCGAAATTCAACGAAGCGATATTTGCTGCACGCCCTACTGCCATCAAGACTATGTCCGTCTGCACACTTTCGGTCTTCCCCTTGTACTCATACGACACGCTGTACTGACCGTTTTCCGTATGGATGGCTTGCACGGAGGCCTGATTGACAAAAGAAATTCCCTTGGATTTCAGTACTTGTTTCAAGCGTTTGGCTATGTCTGCATCGAAATTCGGGAGAATTTCCTTACAATATTCCAGCACTACGACCTGACTGCCGAACGCATTGAATATCGATGCAAATTCAAGTCCTATGACTCCGCCACCGACAATGCAAAGACGTTCGGGAACGGTATCGATATCCAACATCTCAGTAGACGTGTAAACGCCAGGAAGATGCGCACCTTCGATGGGCAAGAATTTGGTTACGGAACCTGTGGCAATGATTACATTTTTCGCCGAATATTGCTTTTCCTCCATAGCGTTTCCTTCGACATCGCATGCATTAGGGACTGTCACGATGTGTGGCGTATCTCCAAACTCAGCTTTGCCGCAAACAAACGTTACAGACGGATGTTTCAACAGCGTTTTGATACCGGATGAAAGTGATTCGACAACTTGATTCTTACGTTCCAGAACTTTCTTGAAATCAAAATTGAACGACAAATCACGAATACCGTAAACCTCGGCTTCCTTCAGGTCGTTCAGCAATGTAGCATTCCGACAGAAACACTTTGTCGGTATACAACCCTCATTCAGGCAAGTTCCTCCTACTTTATTCGCTTCTATGATAACTGTCTCCAATCCGGCCTGTGCAGCCATAACGGCAGTTTCATATCCACCCGGACCGGCTCCGATTATGATTAAATCTACTTGTTTCATAATGGGAACGTTATGAAATGTATGCTTTGTACGTAAGTTTGGGTTCCTTAACTGCTTTTACATCATCTAACCGTCCGACCGGAGTCGTATGAGGTGCTGACTTCACCAATTCAGGATTACTGATTGCTTCTTCAGCCACCTGCTTCATAACTTCAATGAATGTATCGAGCGTCTCCTTGCTTTCTGTCTCTGTCGGTTCAATCATAAGTGCCTCATGGAATAAAAGCGGGAAGTAAATCGTAGGAGCATGGAAACCGTAATCCAGCAAGCGTTTCGCCACATCCAGCGTTGTTACACCAGTCGATTTGTCTTTCAGGCCATCGAAAACAAATTCGTGTTTACATACGCCCGAAATGGGTAACTCATAGTGTGTCTTAAGAGATTCTTTGATATAATTGGCATTGAGGACCGACAATGGGCCTACTTTGCTGATTTGGTCTTTTCCCATGGTTAGCAAATAGGCATATGCACGCAAAATAACGCTATAATTACCCAAAAAACCGGATATGGAACCTAATGCCTCTTCATTGATCTCTATATCGAACGTTCCATCTTCTTTTTTCACGACATGCGGATTGGGCAGATATGGTTCGAGGCCGGCGCGCACGCCGACAGGACCCGCACCGGGACCACCTCCGCCATGAGGCGTTGAAAACGTTTTATGTAGATTTATATGCATTACATCGAATCCCATATCGCCAGGTCGACATACGCCGAGCATTGGATTGAAATTTGCACCATCGTAATACATCAAACCGCCACAGTCATGAATCAATTGAGCAATCTCTGGAATTTTTGTTTCGAAAATACCCAATGTATTGGGATTAGTCATCATCATTCCTGCAATGTCATCGCCTAACAACGGTTTAAGGTCTTCAACATCCACAGTTCCTTCAGGAGTACTCTTTACCTCAACGATCTTCAGACCGCATACTGCGGCCGAAGCCGGATTCGTTCCATGTGCGGAATCCGGAACAATGATTTTGGTTCGCTTTGTATCGCCGCGTTTCATGTGATAGGTACGGATAACCATCAGTCCTGTCAATTCTCCATGAGCACCGGCAAATGGATTAAGCGTAAATTCGCTCAAACCTGAAAGTTCCGACAATGTCTGTTGCACATTGTAATAGACTTCAAGCGCTCCTTGTACGGTTTCTGCCGGCTGAAGCGGATGCAGCGAACCGAAGGATGGTAAATTACAGATTTCTTCGTTGATTTTAGGATTATACTTCATCGTACAACTTCCTAACGGATAGAATCCTGTATCTACACCAAAATTATTATTACTCATATTCGTATAATGACGTACGACGGTGAGTTCATCGACTTCCGGAAGTATTGTTTCACTCTTCCTAAGTAAATTATCAGGAAGAGAACTCAACTGATATTGTGTAAGCTCATTATTGGGCAACGAAAAACCGACCCGGCCTTTTTTTGACAATTCAAAAATCAGTTTTCCATAATATACATTATTCATAATCTTACAATTCTTTTACTGTTTCTATGAATTTGTCAATTTCATTTTTGGTCCGTTTCTCTGTTACGGCAAACAGGACACAATTTTCCATTCCCGGCTTATGACTGACTTGTACACCACCAAGAATACCTTTCTCTTGCAAACGTTTGTTCAACTCTTTGAGATCGCATTTGGCACGTAAGCAGAATTCATACAAGAAGGGTTTATCGAAAACTTGCTCAAACTTACTTGTCTTTATCAGTTCGTCACACATGTAGTGCGCATTACTGTATGACAACTCATTTACCTGCCGCAATCCCTCTTTTCCCATCAATGAAAGATAGATAGAGACAAAAAGTGTCATGACACCCTGATTGGAACAAATATTTGATGTTGCTTTTTCACGGCGAATATGCTGTTCACGTGCTTGCATCGTCAGTACGAAAGCACGTTTTCCATTACTATCCGTCGTACCTCCTACTATTCTTCCCGGAATCTTACGAATCAAGGAATTGGTAGCACACAAATAACCGACATACGGACCACCAAATGACAATGGAATGCCTAACGATTGTCCGTCTCCGACAGCTATATCCGCTCCCCACTCACCGGGAGATTTCAATACGGCCAAACTACTTGCATTGCAATTCATGATAAATAAGGATTTGCTATCATGGCAAGCGTTGGCAAATCCGTCATAGTCTTCTACGATTCCGTAATAATTGGGCTGAGCCACAATCACACCGGCCACATCGCCATTAGACAATTTGTCTTCAAGGTCTTTCTTATCCGTAACACCCTGCTTTTCAGCAATACCTACAATCTCCACGCCGTGAAACTTTGCATAAGTTTCCACAACGCTACGTATGGTGGGATTTACGGTCTCAGAAATAAGAACTTTATTGCGTTTTTTAGCTGATGCAACAGCTATCATCATCGCCTCTGCCGTAGCCGTATGACCATCATACATGCTCGCATTCGAAATATCCAACCCTGTCAGGTCAGCCATCATGGTTTGATATTCGAATATATATTGCAACGTTCCTTGAGATATCTCGGCCTGATACGGTGTATATGATGTCTGAAATTCAGAACGATTAATTATATAATTAATTACAGACGGAGTATAATGATCATATGCTCCCGCACCTGAAAAACAGATTAAAGGTTGGTTCTTTTTTCCAAGTTCACTAAAAAAATTTCTAACTTCAACCTCCGACATAGAATCCGGAAGGTTGAAGTTTTTCTTTAATTTCAATTTATCAGGCACCTCACTATACAAATCATCCATGGATTGGAGACCTGCAGTCTTGAGCATTTCCTGAATATCCGCATCTGTTTGCGGAAAATATTTATAGGCCATCTTTATTTGCTCGTATTAGTGACAAGTATCTGCGTACGCAGCTGCATCCATTAAACTGTCAAGTTCTGACGGATCGGACATTTTTACTTTGATAATCCAATTCTCGAATGCATCTTGGTTAACCAGTTCCGGAGTATCTTCCAGATTCTCATTAATCTCGACAACACTTCCGCTTACCGGAGATATCAGGTCGCTGGCAGCCTTAACGCTTTCAACAGCTCCGAATTCCTCACCGGCAACCACTTCATCGTCCACTTCGGGCATATCCACATACACAACTTGTCCCAGTTGTGCCTGTGCATAATCGGTTATACCAATATAGGCAAAATCACCTTCTACTCTTGCATATTCGTGGGATGCTGCATAATACAGTCCCTCTATTACATTAGCCATAATTCTTTTGTTTTAGATTGTTTTTATTTTTATATTCAGATAATTACTTCTTATAATTCTTATCGTAGAAACGTTTTTTCGTCACGACGCCCTCATGTAATTTCTTGTGAATCCGGACCTGAACAGGTGTACCAATTTTCATGTACGCCGAATCTATCAGTGCCATACACACGCTTTTTCCGGTTGAAATCGAAGAATATCCGGTCGTCACACATCCTATGACTTTTCCGTCTACTTCCACATCATAACCATGACGGGGTATGGCACGACTTGCAAGTTCAATGCCGACAATTTTACGGGAAACGCCCTCGGTTTTTTGTTTGACCATCACGTCACGACCTATAAAGTCTTCTTTATCCGTTTTCACGAAAATACCCAAACCCGCCTCGATTGGACTTATCTCGGCACTGAGTTCATCGCCATAAAGCGGAAGTCCGACTTCAAAACGCAAGGTATCACGGCATCCGAGTCCACAAGGTTTCACTTTTCCGCTACCTATTAATTTGTCCCATACAAGATTGGTAAAAGCATGACTGCCATACAACTCAAATCCGTCTTCTCCGGTATATCCCGTACGACTGATTAAAATAGTTTCGCCTTCATATTCGATTTCTTTAAACGTATAGAACACCAGCTCCTGGCAGGGTATGCCTAAGACTTCTTCTATAATACGTTCCGACTGCGGACCTTGCACAGCCACTTCGCCGTAATAATCGCTCTGGTTTTCAAGTGTTACATCAAATCCGTCAGTATTACTTTTCATCCATTCATAATCCTTGTCGATATTGGCGGCATTGATAACTAAAAAGAACTGATTCTCCCCTTTTTTATATACAAGCAAATCATCTACTACGCCTCCCGTCGGATACAGCATCATGCCATAATATATCTTTCCAACCGGAGCATCCGTCAAGTCATTGGTAAATATATGCTGGACATATTTTTCCGCATCATTTCCTGTTACCATAACCTCGCCCATGTGCGATACATCAAATATTCCGCAAGCGTGGCGCACTGCGTTATGCTCATCCGTAATGTTCGTATACTGGATGGGCATATCAAATCCTCCGAACGGGCTCATAAGAGCATTCAGTCCTACATGTTTGTCGTATAGACAAGTCCTTTTATTTTCAGCCATATTTTCTTTTATATAATAAGTTCCAAAAATTGTTCTGATGACAAATTATGAATATAGTCTTCCACACGAATATTTTTTAGGATTGCGGCGATAGCGTCAGGCGTATATGCCACATTACATAATCGCGGAAGTAAATCTCGATCCAAATCACCGACCGGGAAATAGTCTCCTACGAGGTTGATCGACTTTATTATTCCATTCTTCAGTTGAATACGGATTTCAATTTCACCACATCCCTCTACCCTCTTTCGGCGGTTTATTGTATAACGGGGATTATGCGAATAGATAAAATCCGGTGAAAGATATTCCTTTTCAATCTCTCGGATATGCCGGACATCCTGTTCACTCAAAATCAGTTCGCTATCGCACAACGTATTCCGTATATACTGTTTGAACGATGCCAAATCCAGATTTATATAATCTTTCAACAAAGTAATGTGCTGACGTACACTCTGAACACCTTTCGAAATAAGTTTCTCATCACTGGGTGTAATGCTACGTACCATGTTCTCCATATCCGTATCATACAACATCGTCCCATGCACGATGTTCCGCCCCGGAATATGATAGAAAGCATTACCACTCACTTTTTTATCACCAATCAGGATGTCGTTTCGGCCAGATGTCCGCGCATCGACCCCCAAACTGCGAAGAGCCTGTGTCGTAATGCGGATATATTTATCGAATGTAAAAGGTATGTTTTGTCCGCTATTAATATAACTGAACATAACGTTGTTCTGATCGGCATAGACGCATCCTCCTCCGCTCTTCCGCCGATATATCTCTATACCTTTCTCTTTACAGTACGCAACGTTAACCTCATTTTCAATCAACTGATTTCTACCGAATATCACACTCGGATTGACCTGCCACATAAAAAAGCATTCATCCTCAGCAATGTAGCGAGCAACATATTCTTCTTCTGCAAGATAAAACGATAGTCGTTGCGTATCTCGAAAAGGTAATTCGATATATTTCATCCTATCTTCATTACATGTGACAAACATTAATTTTGTGCCCAAAAATAAGCATACATTTTGGATTGAACAAAAATTTCATCTATTATTTTTATAGGGGTATCCCGTACTATTTACCTCCAAAAAACTGAATTTTCCATTCTATGAGACAGGTTCAATTTTATACCCTAATTCTTTTGACAACGATACAATTTCCTTAAAGTTAATCGGACAACCATCTCCGACTTGTGTTGTCACATAGAACGTGATACCGTCACTGCTTACCAAAGGGCTGTCTTTATGCCATCTTTTAGTTTTACTTCTGTCAAATGAACGACCTTCTTTATTCTCTACTTCTTCTTTTGATAACACATAGTTAGGTATTCGCCTATTGAATATCGAAATAATGTCGAAATATGTGGAAGGATGTTCTTTCATATACGATTTGACCAATTCTAAAGCAGCTCCATTTTTGTAATAAGCACCTCTTCCATTAACCGTGTATTTCTGTCTTCTCTTTGAAACATCATATTCGTTCTTATTAGTTATAAGTGTATCATTTTCACTTTCTTCAAGCGATGTACATTGAACAGCTCGACTCTTTCGTTTGACTATAATCTCTATATCATCCAAAAGGATATCCACATTCGCTTCTGAGTAACCTTTTGAAACGAAATGCGATTTCAGCAAAGACTCACACAATTTCGCTCCATCATCAGAAATCAAATGCTGAATATCAAGTTCCATTTGTTGTTCCTTTTGAATTTCCTGGATTCTATTAGTGCAAAAGTCCGTCAGTCTATTCCTGTCAAAATCAACAAAGTTGAAAAGGTTGACAAAAGAAGAACCATATAGACATTCTTTTCTGTATTCCAACGTAAACATCAACAGCGGAAACTCTACATCCGTCGGCACATCATAATACAATTGTATCACTTCTCCTATATATAAGCCAAAATCCACTTTTTTTTGACGCATATAGGAAAATAACTGTTCTTTGTTCCTTTCAGTCTGAATATGATTAGGTTCTTTGGATTCTATGACGACCTGCGGTATATCGTCCTTATATAAAACAAAATCCGGACGAATAGTGTTGGCAGCACCTATGGGAATACACTCTTCCGCAACAATACAATTTTGCCACCGTAGATAATAACGGAATACAGAATAAATGCTGTTCTGAAAATCCCGTTCCGAACACTTTCTGACTTTACTGTTCAGAAAGTCTTGATAAATATCGTTCCAACTAAAGTCCATATTATCTTCTTTGTATGATTTGTATTATAAAAATTCCGATTGATGTTTATTCTATCACCGAAAAAAATCAACGCAATCTATGAATTAGACAAAAATACGAAAAAAAAAATAGTCCGTCATTCTTTCCAAGCCTTTTTCATCGGATTTTTTCCGATTGTATTGTATACTATATCACTTTTCGGCAAGACATGTAGCCATTACGATGCCCAGTTGTAACACAATGGTCATCTACAGTTTCGCACGTCGGGCCACATATTTTTATACAGGTGGTCCGAAATTCAAAAAAGAAGGCCCGGAAGCTAATATAGCTAAAAGGAAAGGCTGTATATGAAGTGATTATAAGTATCTTCATATACAGCCTTATTGTAAATTTTCTATATTGTGTTCCGGTTCTTATCCTTCAATACAATTAGTCCGGACTCACTGCTTATGATTTTTGGGTTGTGCGTCGAGGCGATACACGAGGCGTAGCATGACGTAACGCGGAATGACATTCGTATAGTACTCCCAGCGACGGCGGTTATCGATACCCGCATTGACGTTAGAAAGGTTTCCTAATAAGTCCCAGGCATCGAGTATCAGGTTGAGGCGACCCGGGACGAGGCTCTTGGAGAGTCGTGCGTTCCACACAAGGTCATCCCGGTTCATCGTACCCGATTCGTAGCCCCTTCGTGTGAACAGTGTCAGTTCGGTGGAGAGCTGGAAGGCCCAGGGCAGGTCGATTACAGCATTAGCTCCGTAGCGGATGTTCCAGGTATCGGCATCCGTAAAACCGTTACGGTCGGCGGTAGCGTGGTTCCACACCGCGTTACCCAACAGGCCCATGCCTACCTTCTTGTAACGGTAATTCAGGCGTAGATCTTCGTTGAGTACAGAGGTTTGCGTGGTAGTGCGAAGGGGAATGGCCGACAGTCCGCTACCGGAGAAATCTACGATGTGGTAATAACTGGCCGATGTAGTCGTACTGAGCATCAGGCGACGTGATTTGTCGAGAGGTGTTGTATACCCCAGGTTGAACCAAGCGTTCCAGTTACCGTCCACATTGACGGGGCGGCTGGTGGTAATGCCCGTCCCCTTGTCGTAAACGTAGCTGACGGAGATGGCATCCGCGGCATAGTGCCACCCGACATTGCCGTATAGTTGCCGTTCCTTGCGTTGCATCCAGCGGTCGGACTTGTAACTGAACGAAAGTTCTAAATCGGTACGCTGTCCCAGATCGGGATTGCCCAGTGTCACGTTCAACGGGTCGGCTGCGAATGTCTTGTTGACTAAACTGGTCATCGAGGGCGAACTGCTGCTGAGGTTGGCCGTGAAGTTCAGTTCGTGGCGGAACTCCGGCGTATTACGTTTTAAGTTGAGACGGGCTTGCGGTAGTACGTACTTTTTACGAATCTGCTGTACGCTTTTCCCTCCGACGAAGTCGGTAAAACGGAAACGGTTATCCTCCACTGTAATGCTTGGGCGGAACTGTATGTTCCAACCTGACGTGCGGCGGCCTTCGGGACTTTTATTGTAATGATGCCATTGCCAGTCGAGCGTCAAATCGTGTCGGTAACGGTGCAGCAGTCCCTCGTAACTATTGTCCAAATCGAGGGCTTGCATCAGATTAGCGACTTCTGAAGGCAACCAACCGAGCGCCTGGTCCGCACTCTCGTCGAGTACGTCAAGCCGGTAGTGCATGCGGTCGCCCGACTCATATTTATAATTAAAGGTGTAACTCGGATTGAGCATGGTTTCCTGATTCCAGTGCCAAAAGTACTTCACCCGTACCTGTGTCCCGAAGTCCCGCTGCGGCGAGTTGTCGTAACGGTTACGCCAATCGGTCTGCAAGACTTCGTCCGCATAGTGGTTGTATAAAAAATGGTTGAAACCTTCCTGCCGTTTGTCGTTATAGGAAAGACCGCCGTCCACAGACACTCCGTCCTGTGAATAAGGAATTTTGAAAAAACTCCAAAAAGACAGATTGCCGTCCGCCGTACGATTATTGCCTAAGGCCTGCTCTCCGTTTCGACGGATGAGGTTGCGAACGGTAGTGGTCCAGTCCGGCGAAAAAAGGCTGTCGAGTACGGCAACGTAATCGCCGGTCGGTCGCATGTTAAACGTCCCGTTCAGGATGTTGTAGTTGTAATCGTTTTTCTGATAGTTGAAACTTGGGGAGAG
>CATXZX010000026.1 GCA_958404085.1 uncultured Prevotellaceae bacterium
TGAATTTCAATTATTTCAAAGAACTCTTATGATTTTTTAGTGGACACTAATGATGTCTGATAGAAAATAAAATGTGATATCCTATGAATGTAATAGCTGATGAACTAAAACTCCGCCGTGACACGGGCGCTGTGTTAGTAATAGAAAAGATCAAAAGCCTGAATCTGGATGAAGACGCTTTAATATATTACAATTTCCCTTTTTATAGAGGAGAGACTTTGGATGATTTAGTTCAGGCCCATGTTCTTTATTTGTCTAAGATTTATGGGATAATAGCATTTCGTATTATTACGTCAATAGAAAATTTGAATAATAATATGCGTGATCAAATAGATGAATTGGATAGTCATTTGTTTGGTAAGATAAATAAAATTGAGGAACTTCGTAGGGGACGCAGGAATCTGAAAATAAATATTACACCCGTTGTTGTGATATGTAACGGAGGTGTTGAGTGCGATGAGGATTTTCCGGTTATTTCAATAAATGAAATAAGAAATTGCATAGAACGGAACAGAGCGGAAGAATTGTCATCCCATGATTTTAAAATATTAGTTGCAACCATTGAAGGAACAAAACGTTCTAAACAAAAAAAGGATAGGGATATATCAGATGAAAGATTAACTAAAGGTAAAATTTTGTCTTTAATCCAACAACAGGAAACGGTTTTTGATTTGGAACAAAAACGTGCTGCATTGAACATCATTGATTCACCTCAGCGAATACGTGGTTTGGCCGGTTCTGGAAAAACCATTATATTAACGATGAAAGCAGCTCTTTATCATCTGCAAAATCCTAATAGCGTAATATTGTATACCTACTTTACCAAGGCGTTGTATGGTCAAATAAAATATTTGATTGAAAAGTTTTATCGTGATTTTTCTGACAATCAAGAGCCGAACTGGAAAAATATTCAAATATTGCATGGTTGGGGAGGAGTTTCATTGGCAGGTGTTTATTCGGAGGCATGTTCGGATAATCATATCACTCCCATATCACTTCCTGAAGCCAGAAGAAATAATATTAAGGATCCTTTTGACTATGCTTGTATGTCGCTGCTGAAGCATCAGATAAAGCCGAAGTACGATTTGACTTTGATAGATGAAGGGCAGGATTTTCCAGTTCATTTTTATCGATTATGTTATGCTTTAACAAAAGATAGAAGGATTGTATGGGCTTTCGATGATTTTCAAAATATCTTTGATACAAAGATTCAAGACGAAAAAGAAACTTTCGGCCAAAAAGACGGGCATTTTTTAGTAGATTTTTCTTTAAACGAGAATCAATCGCAGGATATTGTATTGCACAAATGTTATAGAAATCCAAGAAGAGCTTTGGTAGCTGCTTTTTCATTAGGATTAGGTATTTATAATACAAAAGTTTTGCAGCGATTAGAGGATAATCAACATTGGAGTGATTTGGGCTTTTTAGTGGAGAAAGGGGATTCTAATGTAGGGTCGCAGATGATTATTTCCCGTCCAAATGAAAATAGCCCGATAGATACAAATGAATATTTCGGAGAAAATACAATTCTATTAAAAAAATATGAGGACATAGATGATGAGTGTAATGCTGTTGTTAAAGATATAAGTGAGCAGATAAAAAATGAGAAGTTAAGACCTGATGACATCTGTGTCATTTCTTTAGATGAGAAATATATAAGTAGTTATTTTACTCGAATAGAGAAGCGATTACAGAGTAATGGCATTAAAGTTTTTAATATCATTAATGCTCCTAATAATAATATCTATTTTTCTATCGAAAACCATGTGACACTTTCTACAATCAATAAGGCGAAGGGAAATGAAGTAGGAATGGTGTATATTGTTGGTGTGGATGCCGCTTTTTCGGAAAATAATATAGACTATACGGTTTATAGAAATAAAATCTTTACAGCAATAACCCGAACGAAAGGTTGGGTCGTAATATCAGGTATGGGGGATAGGTTTGATTTGTTCCAGAAAGAAATGGAGCAGTTGCAAAAAAATGATTACAAATTTATTTTTACACAACCCAGCAAAGATAGTACAAATACAATATTTCGGATGATGGATGAAAGACAAAATATCATCAATCAAATAAATAAAAGAATTTTGGATTTGCTCAATACGGGAGTTAAAACAGAAGAGGTATTAAATATGATAGATTTAACCCCCAAAAAATAGCTTCGGAATGAATGATACGAGTTTGAAAATATCGATTAACACAGATATAAGAAGACTTTTGGAAGATATGAATCTTTATAAAAGTATGGGAGTGAAAAATATAGGAGAGCATTCACAGGCTTTTAAAGATATTTCTCGAACTGGAAATCATATAGATATGTATAAAGTTGCTATTCGTGAATTTGATTATGAAATTCTTTTGAAAGACGATTCCATTTTTCAGTTTTCGCTGACGAGGTATGCATTTATTCAGAATCCTAATATTTCGGTAACAAAAGAAGATTTATTAAGTAGAATGTATAGTCAAGATGAACTTGCGAATTTGAGCGAGGATGACTATAACGGGATGTTAGATTCTATAGATGATTTAACTATAGAACAGTTTAAAAATGAACAAAATATTAATGTTCACGCTCATGTAATTCGTTATGATATTGATGAAAGGGGATATAAACCTTTACAGCATGCATACTCTCATTTTCATATAGGAAATAATAATAACATCCGCATTCCGTGTGCAAGAATCTTAACTCCATTAGCGTTTGTCTTATTTGTCCTTAAACATACATATTCTATGAACCAACTTATGTATGAACAGTTGTTGCCTGTCGATAAGGGTAATAAAGTACCAATTCAATATTGGCATGATGAAGAACAATATGAATTATATTTTACATGAGATGGTGAGGAGGTACACTATCTTCACCTTTGTGATTTTCAATTATGTATTTGTCAACTCTCTTTCAATAAACTCCAAATCGTGAAACTCTTTTTCGAGCTGTGTTTCAAGATTTCTATTCAAACTAAAATACGGACATCGTGTCGGCATTGTTTCAAGCGGATTTCTTGGAGTTCCTTTTGTTCTATGCCTTATACAGATACATTCTTGATTATAGAAATTCTCTCTCAAATAGTAGCAGATTTCGCAAAGGCACAGTTCTTTCCGCTTCTTGTAACAATGCAATATCGCATATAGCTTCATCGCTTTATTGCTTTTTACGTTTGGGGGTATAATCATTTCATATACTGCGCTCTTATTTTGAGTACTCCTGCAACTTTCTGCCCCCATATAATATTTACCACTGGAATACAATGTGAATTTTAAGATTTTGCGGTTTACTTTCTCCCATGATGTGGTCTTTAAATCCTTATGTCTAAAGTTTAAAAATCTGGCGTTTTCTTCGTGCAAAGGCTCCTCATATAGTTTGAAAACATCGCGCTCACATTCAATGGCTACTTCTATAATCCTGTTCTTTTGGTCTTCTGGTTCTATGTAGCATGTACCCGCATCTATGATTATTACTATTGCCGTTTCCAAATCATCACCTCGCTTCAAAACGACATCGTAAGAAAACTGCTTATCAGGGAATTTATATTCAATCTCACATGAATGATATCCATGTGTTTTCAGATTATAAGGTATCGGGATGTCTGCGGAGCAACTTCTTTCATTGTAAAGCGAACACTGACACCCTATTTCGCATAAATATGGTTGAGGTATGAATACATCGAATGCCTGTTGCGTGTTGAATTTTCTGTATAACATCTTCTTTGCGGCTTCATGCAAATAAAAATCATCTTCGCAGGGGGTATTTTCATCCAAATGGGTAAACGAGTAATATCCCCAATCGTCTACATCTATAAACACTTCTTTGCCGCAGGCTACACAATAGTAGGAATGCTTGTTGGCATCAATCTCGTCGGGACTGTATAGTCTCACGATTTTATTTTGTTCATCAACAGCAATGTGACGTGGCTTTTGTTCCCAATCGGAACTGTCAATAAGTCCGTCGTATAAGTCGTTATCCTGAACATTGAGACTCTTTTCGTAATCTTGATATGTTCGTGGATGTTCGTGGTTGTAAATCCACTTCCGTTCTTCGTTACAGGTTTCAATGAAACTTCTTACTTTTATCGGGTCAAGTGCGCACGAGTTTAAGTCTATTTCTATGCAATCGATTTTCGCCGAAATAATTTTTCCTGCTTTTTTGACATCTACTTCGTGTGTTCGCTTGAATTCCACCCATATATGGCGGCCGTTTTCCGTATATCCGATACAGTCAGGACGTAGGGACAATTCTTTATCAAATACTTCTGCTTCGACTTTACTGAACATAGTTTGCTTTCCGGCCTTATCGGGCTGGATAGGAGGCATCATAATGCGTTTATGCTCCTGCAGGATGTCCTTGGCCATTTTATGAAGAGCCGACTCTATCGCTCCGGCGCAATCACTCCCATTGGCGTGCGCAAAGTGATGAACCTTACGGTTTCCACCGTTCTTGGCTACCAATTCGCTTTTGCAATGTGGGCAAAAGCACTTGCATGCTAAACCTGTTGGTACACTGTCGATGTGTACCAACTTTCCATCCGCATCTATTGCGTATGTCAAATAGGGTTTTTGCTTAAGCTGTGGCATGAGTTATTCTGATAAAATATCGGCTCTCCGTATCGGAAATATTCATTTACAAATCGTCCATGGCATCAGAAGTAGCAGCCTTATAGTTGATTGCATCAATATATGAGAGCGCAACGCGGCATTCTAAAACATTCTGGTGAGTAAGCAGCAAAACTATACTACCCTTTTCCGTTTCGAAAACAGTGTGATACTTGCATTTGTCCGTTCGTAACATGTACATCTTTTCATTGTCATCCTTGGGTTGCCAATCAGATTGAAATGTCTCTAAGCAGTCTGACGGTTCGCCATATTTCGTAGTGAGCATTTGTTTTAGTAATAGATAATTGGTTTCAAGGGTTGACCATGTTTCGCATGTAGGAAATTGAACACAGACGCTTGTCACCACGTCTTTGTCTTTTGATGACATAACTCCAATAGAACACTTCTTATATGTCGCAAAATCACCGAGTAATATGGCTATCCCATCAGTTGTACCAATATGAGTAAATCCTTTTTTCGTTAATTTCGTCACAAAATTGTTTAGTGTCCCGTCAATAGGAATACTTTTAAAGGTCAGGTGTTCAGATGCTTCCTGGGCTGATGCTGCGGCAAACACTGCGATTGCCAGAAACAGCATAAAGAAAAACTTTTTCATAATCCGGTCTTTAAATTCTTATAATGATTTCTGAGGGTCATTGGTTGATAGGATATTTCCCAATGCTCTTTATTTGTATAAATGAGTCAGCCTTTGTCGTATTCACTACAAGTTACTGTTCATCAGACTTTTCGTCCCCTGTCGACACATATTCTTCGAATATTTGCTTATAGATAGTCTGCAACATGTCCCTGTATTCGTCTTCGATGTCGTATGTCGTTACGATTTTGCTCAGTTCCTTATCAAACAAATACATTTTTTCTCCGAAAACTGTCTGTCCGGCATTGTTGTTGGCACGAAAACGGTGTAGGGCCTTAAAACCTATGAATTGTCGTCCTCTACCAATTATTTTCTTTAGCTCTTCACCGAGTTTCTTTATTTCTATTTCCGCCCTTTTTTTATTCTGTACGTTTTTGTCGTATTTGTTTTTTTTGTCTTGATATTCGGCTCTACCGTAAGCAGTTCGGTCTCCGTTCCAAATAGGCATCGAAAGTGCGGATAAATTTATCATTGCGTTATATTCATCAATAGATTTTTCTAATTTACATATTTGTACTGCATATTCGAAAAATACCGGATCATCAAAGGGCGCGAATGCGCTATCGATCTGCGTTTCAGTCGGATCATACGTTTCAGGGTGATATAAGACTTTCTTTATCTGCTCTCCAATTAGGGCGTTAACCTTTTCTTCTGGTGATTCGCTGCATGAAGCGAATAATGCAACGAGCGCGGATCCTAATAATACTCTTTTCATGTTTTGTTGTGGTTTTTAGAATTACAAAAAAAGCGCAGACATTCGCCATACGCTTCACGGTTCACCACAAACCTCCATCAAATATGGGGATGCCTGCGCCCGTAAGGGTGCAGTCCCAATATTGATGGTTTGCTCTTTTACTTGCGGTGGTGATTGTGAAGCTATTGAGCAATATGTCTTGGACGTGGGATTTCCCACTATTCCAATTGCAAAATTATAAAATTTCATTGAGAAATGGTAGAAAAAGGCATGAAAGTAAGGGCTCTATATACTAATTTTACAATAGTTCGTACTTCGATGGTTATCCGAGTGGATTTGGAACATATTCAGAACGCTTTATCTCGATACTCATAGACGATCGAGGCAAGAACGGCGCGAGTGAGTTTGAAGGAGAATGGATACAGTTCGGTAACGCCGATTTCCCCGACTGGGAGAGCGTCGTGCGATATTTAATGAAGGACGGATCAGCATAGACCGTAGCCTTGCCGTATCGGCGGTATCAGTTGGTAGATAAAATCGCGTGCAGGGTGTCGACGGCTTCCTTTACGTTCGGAACATTCCGAATCAGCATACGCCGCTTTCCTTGGACCTCCGACAATTCGCAGCGGTGATAGTGCGTAGTGGCGTACTGAATGCAATTATCGAAAGCCTTACTTTGATAAAAAGGACTCTCCGCATTCGACACGAAGAATAGCGTCATATTGCCGTTCTTCAGGAAAATCCGTTCTGCTCCCAGCTTGCATCCCATATGGCGCAGCGTGACTACGCGAATAAGTTCTTCTCCCTCGTCCGGTATAGGACCGAAGCGGTCCTGCATGCGCTTTTTGAACGCTTCGACCTCTTCTTCGGATGACAACCCGTCAAGTTCACGGTACAGAAGCATACGTTCGCTGCTTCCCGGGACGTATGTTTCCGGAAAGTACATCTGTAGGTCGCTTTCCAGTGAGCAGTCGGTTACGTAGAGGTTGTCTTCTTTTGTTTCTTGGTCGTTGTCTGTATACAGTGTCGCGAACTCGTCGTTCCGCAGCTCCGTGATAGCTTCTTTTAGGATTTTCTGGTATGCTTCATACCCCAGGTCGGCAATAAAGCCACTTTGTTCCGCTCCCAACAGATTGCCGGCTCCCCGGATGTCCAGGTCCTGCATGGCGATGTGGATGCCGCTTCCCAGATCGCAAAAAGTCTCAATGGCCTGCAAGCGCCTGCGCGAATCGTCAGGCAACAGCGAGAGGGGAGGTGCCAGCAGGTAGCAAAATGCTTTCCGGTTGCTGCGACCCACTCTTCCGCGCATCTGATGAAGGTCCGAGAGGCCGAAACACTGTGCCGCATCAATGATGATGGTGTTTGCATTCGGCACGTCGATACCGTTTTCGACGATGGTTGTAGAAACCAGCACGTCGAAATCGTAATTGACGAAGTCGAGTATGATTTGTTCCAACTTTTCGGATGGCATTTGTCCGTGTGCCACGCAGACACGGGCATCGGGTACGTATTTCCGTATCAGCGATTCGATGTGGGGGAGTGCCGAGATGCGGTTCGTGATGATATAGGTTTGTCCGTTACGGCTCAGTTCGAAATTGATGGCATCCGCTATCACTTCATGTCCGAATGTGTGTACTTCGGTCTGTATGGGGTGGCGGTTGGGCGGCGGTGTCTGCAATACCGACAGGTCGCGTGCGCCCATCAGCGAGAACTGCAGCGTCCGCGGTATAGGCGTGGCTGTCATAGTCAGGGTGTCGATGTTTACCTTCAGTTGGCGCAGGCGTTCCTTTACGGCTACGCCGAATTTCTGTTCTTCGTCGATGATGAGCAGTCCCAGGTCCTTGAACTGTACGTTTTTGCCTATCAGTTTATGCGTTCCTATGATAATCTGGATGTTTCCTTCGGCCAGATCCTTCAGTATCTGTCGGGTCTGTGTGGCCGATCGGGCACGCGATAAATAATCGATGTGTACCGGAAAATCGTGCAAGCGTTCGCAAAATGTCTTGTAATGTTGCAGCGCCAGTACTGTTGTGGGTACCATGACTACTACCTGCTTGTTGTCGCACACCGCTTTGAAGGCTGCACGGATGGCAATCTCGGTCTTGCCGAATCCGACGTCGCCGCATACCAGCCGGTCCATGGGACGTGCCTTTTCCATGTCGGCCTTTATCTCTTGTGTCACTTTCAGTTGGTCCGGAGTGTCCTCGTAGCGGAAACTGGCCTCTAACTCATGTTGCAGAAATGTGTCCGGGCTGAATGCAAATCCCTTTTCTTCTTTTCGTAGCGAGTAGAGGCGTATCAAGTCGCGCGCTATGTCTTTGATTTTCTTTTTTGTGCGGTCTTTCAGTTTCTCCCAAGCACCGGTTCCGAGCCTGTTGATGCGCGGTGCCTCGCCTTCTTTGCCTTTGTACTTCGATACTTTATGAAGGGAGTGGATAGATACAAAAACGACATCGTCATTCTTATAGACCAACTTGATGACCTCTTGCATGACGCCATCGCGGCCGGGGGTGCGTACCAGTCCGGCAAACCGTCCTATGCCGTGGTCTATGTGTACGACGTAGTCTCCCGGTTCAAACAAGTTGAGTTCTTTGAGCGACAAGGCTACTTTTCCGCTGCGCGCCCTGTCGCTCCGCAGGTTGTATTTGTGGAAACGGTTGAAAAGCTGGTGGTCCGTAAAAAAGCAGCACTTCAAGGTATGGTCTATGAAGCCGGCATGCAGTGTTTTTTCGACAGGGGTGAACCGGATGGTTTCGCCCATGCCGTCGAAGATTGTCCGGATGCGGTCGTTTTGTTTCGTACTGTCTGCCAGTACGTACAGCTTATATCCTTGTTGCTGATAGGAGAGGAATGTCTGGCTGACCAAGTCGAAATTCTTGTGAAACACAGGTTGGGGGGATATGGATGCCTGTATCGGCGCACCCGTGGTGTGGTTCTGTTGTCTGTTCAGTTCTATCCGGCGAAAGCGCACGGTGCGGCTGCGGAACTGTTCTCCGTCTATAAGCAGGAGTTCGCGCCTGAGCTGTATGCTGCGTCGCTCTTCGTCCTGTTCCGAGAGGGCCTGATGTTCTTTCAGGGCCTGTTCGGCAAAACCGTCCTGATAGATTTGTCCGATTTTTTCGCCGATGAATTTATAATCGGACGTGACAAAGAGTGTGTCCTTTGGCCATAAGTCCATAAAAGATACCTGTTCCTGGTTGTCGCCATCCATTTCGGGTACAATGGACACCTCCGTCTGTTTGTTGCGCGAGAGCTGGCTCTGTACGTCGAAGGTACGTATGGAGTCAATCTCGTCGCCGAAAAAGTCGATTCGGTACGGATATTCGGACGAAAAGGAATAAACATCGAGTATGCTGCCTCTGACGGCATACTCGCCCGGTTCGTAGACGTAGTCGCGCATACGGAATCCCAGGTTCCGCAAACGTTCTTCCAGGGCCGACAGGTCGTAGGTGCTGCCAACCGAAAGGCGCAGCATATTCTCCTCGAGGGCTTTTTTTGAAAATACTTTTTCGGCCAGTGCATCGGGATAGGTTACGATGAAAGGCTGTATGCTGTTTGGTTCGTGCTGATTCAGGCGGCCCAGAACCTCGGTGCGGAGTATTTCGTTTGCGGCATCGCGTTGCGCATACTTCACCGCGCGCCGGTAGGTGGACGGAAAGAACAGAACTTTTTCCTCGCCAAGCAATTGCAACAGGTCGTGATAAAAATAACCGGCTTCCTCCTTATCGCGCAGTCCGAATACGACCGGAAACCGGACTACTGCCGGAAAAGCGCCGGCCAGGCCCGCAAACCACATGGGCGCGGCTGATGCATGCAATCCGTCAATACTTAAAAATGTGTGGGACGTGTCCTGTAAAAAATCGGCCACTTCTTTTATCTGCGGGTGGCGCGCGTAGTCTGCAACCAAACTCTCTATTTTCATGACGGCAAAAATACGATAAAAAAGTGAATTACGGAAAACCGAAAAAGCTGGGCGTCGTTTTAAAAAAACTGGGCGCTGTGTCAAAATACCACGGAGATAATTTCGAAAGCGAGTATTCAGGCCGAATCCGAAAAGAATGCGGTTTTACAGTTTTGGCTTGTGGCAGATTTTACCTATTTTTGTCGCATGGAAAAGTTCGATATTCACATTTTAGGCTGTGGCAGTGCGACACCCTCTGTACGTCACTTTCCGAGTGCGCAGGTCGTAAACATACGCGAGAAACTCTTCATGATAGACTGCGGAGAGGGAGCGCAGATGCAGATGCGCCGTAATAGGCTCAATTTTTCCCGTGTAGGCCATATTTTCATTTCTCATCTGCACGGAGATCACTGTT
>CATXZX010000027.1 GCA_958404085.1 uncultured Prevotellaceae bacterium
ACTCTTCATTGTAATATTCAATTTATTTTTTCTTTCAGCTCAAAATGTAGTTAAGTATGACATCCGCCTGCCTGAACTCGGGCAAATCGGTTATGTCTGTTCCCACATTGGCTATGTCCACGTCGAACAGACGGTGCCGCCGAAATCCGTTGGCAGCCCATATAACCACCCGTTCCCAGATGAATTTCAATTTAAGCAAAGGCGATGTGTCGAGCGGAACCACAGTCGGGTCGGACGACAGTTTGTCGCGCACCAGCATCTTGGCCTTGATGCCATTGTTCTTGAGCGCTTCCATCAGGCGGTGAGCCGCTATGGCCGCACCGCCCGTACGCTCGCTTGTATTGATCAGCAGTACTCTCATACGGTATCCTTCTTGTTATCCGTCAGCACGGGGACTATGAACAACGAGTGGACAGCCCTTTTCTCCGGCGGCGGCAGTTGCATGTAGTTTCCGTAAATAGACTTCAGATAAGCGTCCGTATTGCCCGGCGCACGGAATGTGACTCCCTCGAACTCCACGCTACCCAGCGGAAACAGCGAGTCGGTACGGTAAATGGTCCCGTACCAGTTGTAAGCTGGCAGACTGCATGTATACGTCCCCTTACGGCACAGGGGCTGCAAAGCGGCCCATGCCAGACGAAGCACGCCCAACTTAACCGAGAAATAGGCATACTCGGCCACCGCCCTGAGCGACAAGTAACGGGGGGTGGCCAGCACCTTGCGGGCCACACACGTTCCGCGCGCCACCCGGCGCGTCAGCCCATGCAGCCTGTCGGGATAATTCACAAACGGAAAGATGTCGATAAAAAGTCCCTTCTGGTACGGTCTGCCGTTGTCGTCGGTCGCCTCCACGAAATAGGAGTTCAGGTCGCGCACCTTATAGTCGCGGGCCGGCATGTCCGGATCGGTCTCGGGTGTCTGAAGCACCAGGGAGGGAGGCAGTTCCTTCGGGGCTATCCGCACAAAGCGTTCCAAATCTTCACGGCGCATCGAGATGTCTATATCGTCGTCCCAAGGGATAAAGCCCCCGTGACGCACCGCACCGAGCAACGTGCCGCCGTCCAGCCAATAGTCTATGGCGTGACGGTCGCATATTCCGGCTATGATTTTCAGCATCTCGAGTTGTTTCAACTGGGCCGGGCGCAACATTTCACGGCGGTATTGTTCTAAATAAGGATTCTTCATGCCTTTGTTCTGCATGCAAAGGTACATTTTTTTCAGGAAACAAGACCACGCGGCACGGCGAATCGAACAAAAAACGGAATTTCTTTTTCCGGTCCGCCCCAACAGCCGTCACCGTTCGTCCACATCCTCGAAGGAATACCCTGCAGAACATTCAGAAGTTAAATAGCGGTACGCGCACCGTCGCCGAAGGGCATCCTCTCACCGGCCTTATGTTCCAACGGGGCAGGCAACACGGCCTTCTCGTACTTGTCGATTACGAAGAATACATCGCCGGCCCGAGTTTCCACGTCGATGGTGCCGGTCGCTCCGGCAACCACGGTATAAGGCAGGTCCTTTCCCGAAAGGTTCTTTACGCTGAGGTTTTGAACAGCAATGCCCGTCTGCAGGCGACACCGTCCGCCCCGTTCGCTCTCTATCTGGATAAAGACCGTCTTTCCGGCTTTGCGGGTAGCACTCACAAGGAAAGCTCCCTTAGCACGCAGATTGACGAAAGAGGCATCAGTCCAGGAAGTAGGCATTCCGAAGAATACGCGAATTTTGCTACCCCAATCCTGCATGTAAAACTCGTGCAGAGTAGAGACGGCCGCCATCGGAGTTTCGATGACCGGTCCCGTCTCGGCATACAAGGTATTGGGCTTAAGATACGCACCGAAGAACGTATTCATTTGCGCCAGGGCACCGTCGCCGTCTCCCTTGCTGAGCAGCATAGCCGCTTTGCCTGTGCGCGAATAACCCTGGTTGCCGTTCCAGCGATTCACACTCAACTCCATCTTGACGCGGTCTGCCGGATTTTCCCAATCGAGCATGTGGTAGGGATAAATCATGAACAAATGCGAGTAATGGCGGTGCGAAGTACTGGTAAACTCGTACTTGTCGCTCACCTTGAAACCGGTCGTCTCGTTGTATGGATAGTCCACCAGGTTGTCCAGGAAATCCTTCCATTTAGGCCGAAGCGGGTCGTTCAAATGGAGCGCCTCGTCCAGTTCAAGGAGCGTCTGCAAGCCCCAGCGCAGATTGGCCAGGTCATAGTTGGCGTTAGATCCGATATTTCCGCTGATATACTCGGGCGAAGCCGTGGGAGGCAGTCCGTATTTTCCGTCTTTCTCGGTGCGTAGGTGAAAGAAGATGTTCACGGCCGACTTGAGGAGCGGGAATAATTTCTCCTTCATCTGTACCGAGTCGCCATAGGCCACGCAATGCTGCCAGTAGTAGAAGAGGGTCCACGTGAGGTTGCCCACTTCGTACTGATTGCTTTCCACTTTCGAAGGGTCGAGTGGCGCGTGGAAGTCGTAGGTAGCCGTACGCGGCAGCACCATGGCGTCGGTCCATGACTCTTGTCCGGCTATATCCGTCACGTTGCGGCGCAGATTATCGCGGTTCTCGTACAACGCGTCCCAAAGGGGTTGTCCCAGAAAGCCCAAGTTGGCCTTGGCCTGCCAGGAGTAGGTAAGCTGGATATTCAGGTTCATCCAGATGGCAGTCCACGGCGTGTCCCACGTGGGCCACACGCCTTGCAGGTCCACCACTGGCTTGCCGGGACGGGCCGTCGAGGCGAACTTATAATACTGCGCCCAATAGAACGATTCGTATTTTGCATCGGGAAAAGTCACGAAAGCGGCCTTCCGGTAGAAGTTGTGCCACCACTGCCGATGCTGTTTCTCCAATGTCCGGGAAGTTTCGGCCATGCCTTCGTCGATGGTCGCCTTGGCCGCGGCTATGGCCCCGGCCTCGGTAGCTTCCTGGGCAATGGTGGCCAAGATGCGACGCGCCGAACCTTTCCTTACCTCTTTCCACGCCACCACGTACACCCGTCCTATGTGTTTAAACGTACTGTCGGTGGCCAGCGGCTGAATGAGCAGATGGACGTCTCCGTCTACGGTCTTTACCGGATCGGGATTCGACTTGCCCGCACCGTTCAGATAACCCGACGGAGCCGGGTTCCACTGCACACGGGGACTGACGGCCTGCTGCGCCACGAAGTCCCAGGTATAATTCACTTCCGAACCGGTTGCCTCGGTCTCGAACACGATATAGTTTTTCTCGGCATGCACGTAAGTCTTGAACCCGATGCGACCCTTGTCGGTGGTAAAAGTTCCCGTAGTCGTAGCGTTGTACAGGGAAAGCCGCATCTTCTCGTCGCTCACGTCGCCCACGGTCTTCAACGTAAAATAGCCGATAGGCAGACGGGCGGAGTTGAACAGGTTATAGGGCGAGCGTACTTCCGTCACGTCGCTGCGCCCGGCATTCAGGCGGTACACATTGTCTTGCAGCTTGTACAGGTTGGTACCAATCAAGCCGTTGCCCATGAGGGCCCCGGCATAGTAGCCCGTCCGAAGGCGGTTGTCAGCCGACTTGCCGACGGGGTCGGCCGACAATCGGGTCCAGTACATGTCGTGCTGCGCCAGAAAGTTCTCCCAATCCAGCCGGTCCAGGGTAACTTTCCGGGGATGGAAAGCGGGCAACCGGCCGGTCGAGGCATCGTTTGTATGGTTAATAATAGTAGCCGAAGCATATTGCCCCACGAACAGGGCGAGCAGGAATCCCCACAATTTCGCTTTCGTAGAAAAATTCATAAATAACTGGGTTAATAAAACATACGTTCCACTTGGAAACAGAAAGTTCCATTCTGCAAAAATAACGGTTTCCGTTTATTCGGAACACACAACGGACAATTATTTTGACAGCATGCAATACCCAATCCTGCCGCCATTCCGCCAACCCGATAGTCCGAAGTTCCCTGATTTATACCTCAAAAACGATGAAGAGTACGATGTAAAGTGCCATCGTCCCTATCAGCATATCGGTCATGACGTGCCGTTCTACGGCATAACGCGGTTCGCCGGCCTCGCGCAACTCGTCGCCCCGGGCCTTGATGGCTTTGCCGCGAAACAGGTAGTACACCAACAGGACGACCGATAGAAACCAGCCCAGCCAGATCTCGACAGCTACTAAATAAGGGTTAGCCTTCAACAGACAGAGCGCACGCCCCAACATCCATATATACAGGAAAGCATAGCCCACCACGGGTAAACTCGCCGGCACGCGGAGCGTTCCGTGTTTCCGTCCCGTCTCCAGGTGGCTACGATAATACAAATAATCGAACAGATTCATAATACGCAAATTCTAAAATCGTCAACTGAACAAATACTTCTGCTTGTCTTTGCTGTCCTCTCAATCAGACGAATCCATACCGGCATCCATCATCCGAATATCTCGAAGAGAATAATAATCAGCGCCATCGTCCCTATCAGCACATGGGTCATGACCCGCCGTTCGGCAGCGTAACGCGGTTCGCCGGCCTCGCGCAACTCGTCGCCCCGGGCCACGATAGCCTTACCCCGGACCAGATAGTACACCAACAGGCACGCAGAAAAAATACAACCCGACAAAAACGCCATACCTATCACATGAGGTTGTGCCCCGAACAAGTAGAACACGCGCCCCAACATCCACGCATACAAAAATGCATAAATCACTACGGGCACACAGGCCGGCACGCGAATGGTTCCACGCCGCCCTCCTGTCTCCAGGTGGCTGCGATAATACAGATAATCAAACAGGTTCATCATACATATATTTTTATTGACGGAATTAAAAATTCCTTATTTAACTCCGCCAATCATTTTATTATTCACTTTCCATTTCCGACCAAATCGTATAAACTCCATAAGCAATTCCGATAGCCCAAGTATACGGACAATAAAAACTAAGTTCCATCAAACAACCAGCCACACCTGCCTCCTTAATAAACTTATCAAATTTTCCTGTACATGCTGTATATCCAAGAGATACCCCAGAAATAACCGTCGATGATGCCCCTGAGGCCCGCTGCACAACATTCAATACCTCTTTTTGCTGTAAAGCCTTTATAGGCAAAAACATTTTCATCTTTACCTTAGGGGCATACTTATCCAATTCACTAGCAACACCCTCTAAAGTATTTGCAAAAGTCCCCGCCAAAGTTGATAAAAAATCCATACCTTTTTCATTTTCTTCTCGTAAAGGATTACCCGCAGCAACCTCTTGATTAACTACATTCTTTTCTTTTTCAGAACGAGCTAACAAAGGTTCACCTGGAGCCAAGCTAAACATTTGCAACATCATTGCCCAAAAACCTGAAGGTTTGTGGTCATTATAAATTGGATAATCATTCTCTACAAAATCTGTAACTTCCGATGTACATTCTACCAAAGGAAGACTACACGTAAGAGAACCCTCTTCAGTCTTGTAATAAACGCTCTTACTTAATGTACCTGATTCCACCATCGCCATATATTCTTCTTCTGTATAAGGATTTTCTTTTGTTCCTTTTCCACCTTTATCTCCGGACACAGATTGTTCCCCCAAAACCGGTATTTCCTTCTCCAATTTAATCAATAATTCTTTAGTTAATCTCATAATTGTTTTCGTTTAAATGTTAGAAATAAATTATATAAAACAGTGTATAACTCTTTCGGATTCATTACACCTTCAGAACATAAATCTTTCGCAGAATAAAAGAAAGATGTTAAGTGAGAATTTCCAATACATGAAACCAAATATTCAGAAATTTCATTCTTAATCACATCTGTAGATTGCGCCTGCTTATCAGCATGTTTCCGAGATACTTGTTCTTCAGAAATTCGATAATAATATAACGGATATGGCATTATAATCATTTTTGCGCCCGCAGCCAAAGCGTCAAACCATAATTTATAATCCTCCGCATACGGATAATCTTTATACTGCAAACAATATTTCATCCATGATGTTCTCCTAATAAAAGCAGTAGGATGACATATAAAATTCGACCGTAACAATTCTATCAAAAAAGACTCACTATCTAATGTTTGAGGAATCTTAGTTTGATACCTATTATCATGAACATTATTCCCATCAAAAGTCTTGGCAAAACAGGTACAAATATCTATAGAAGTTTCATACTCCATCATTCTTTTTTGAGCTTCCAAACGACAAGGGTGCATTCTATCATCAGAATCCATTCTTGCTATATACGTTCCTTTTGCTAATGACATGCCTAAATTCAACGATTTAATATAATTATGTGTACTTCTACACAATTGTATGCGTTTGTCTTGGCATTTCCTCTCAACTATTTGGCAAGTATCATCCGTTGAGCCATCATCTACTATTATAAATTCAAAATTTGTATATGTCTGATCCAAGACACTTTCTATTGCGTCCTCTACATAAAAAGAAGCATTATATACAACCATCACAACCGATATCAAATCATTCATCTTTCAAATAAGCTATAATAGATATTTAAAGTTTTCTGAACCATCAAACAGGAATCATAATTCTGTTTAAATCTTTTATTTGCATTTTTACCCAAAGTATAACGCAAAGATGGATTATTTATAAGCACACATATATTATGTGCCAAATTATCCACATCAACTCGAAGCCCATCCGACAAAGTATACACGACTCTTGTCATCAAACAATTATTTCCATTTACAAATAATTCATTCAGACCATCTACATTTGTAACTATTATGGGCCTTTGATACTTCATCATCTCTAAAGCCACATAACTACATTGTTCTTGAAGAGATGTAATTATACCTATATCACAGGATTTATAATATGGAATTATCTCTTTTTTGGACAACAAGCCCGTAAAATATATGTTTAGCTCTTTATACTGAAAGAATATTTTCTCTTTTACTTTTCCGGAAATCTTTCCTACTGCTATCAATTTCACACAAGAACCTTGTTGCTGTACTTTTCTTAAAGATTGAAGTAAAAAAGTAAATCCCTTACTTTCTGAAAAATCCCCGACATATAGCAAAGTAAAGACTCTATTTGATTGCCTTTTTTCCGAATTTGAACACATATTACCAGCAGGCAATCCATTATATACTACTGACACTTTATTTTTCAACTTCACAATACGTGTCAAGAAATTCTTACAGCTTTTCGTAACACATATAACACTATCACTTTCCATGTACGAATTCAATTCTTCCTTAGAAAGGACAAAATTTGAAGGCACAAGAGGAAATATAGGGTTACCATAATAATACCCCCGATACAATTCATTAAAATAGGCTCTATCTGAATTATACAGACTTTTCCATGGTATACAATGCATATGAGTAACTATCTTACATTTATACTTTGCCCTTAGCATAACAGCAAGAGTTATCAAATTTAGCGTATGAATATGAATAATATTTTTTTCATCTGAATCAAACAAAGGTTCTATTTTTTCGACGACAGTCTTAAAATACTCTTTCATCCAATATTCCTCTTTTACAAAATTTTCCATATTACACGGAAGAGGTATTGTATAGATAGACATGTTTGGATTTATCTGGCTAATTTGTAAGAAATGAATATCTCCACTTGCAATAAACCTGATAAACTTAACGCGAATAAAGTTATACTTACGAAATTCCTTTATAAGAACTTCCAAATAACGGTCAACACCTGACACATTATCTATTTTTGTCATTACCATCAAATATATATTCAAGATATCCATTGCAATTCATCAAAGAAACAGGAAATCAAACCTCTTCACATTTCCAATTTTATTTTTCACCGAATAAAAATAACAAAACAATAAGACTAAACGACTCAAGCCATATCCATAATTGAATCTTCCACATACAGGTGTTCGCTTATTAAGCCAAGATTCAAAAAAATCATTTTTGCAATTAATAATTATATCAATCTTTTCTTCAACCAATTCAATCTGTTCTTTTTTCATTAAAAAACAAAGTAAATTTACTACTTCACGCAAAGAATAGGTATTCTCATATTCAAAATCTTCATTCAGTCTTAGGACTGTAGGATATGCATTGTTTTCTTCTTTCTGAACATATTCTTGTATATAAGTACTATTCAAACGTTCCAACATTCCTATAAATGCTTTCATATGTGAATTTACACATGTGAACAAGTCATTAGACATTGTTCCTATAGCACAACATTTACATATATGTAAATAGGTGTTTAAATCTAATAAAAACGTTTTATCTATGCAGCTATTCGATTTTATCATCTTAGCCCGTTCAATTAAATCTCTTTCTGCTATTTGTAACATTTTTTTTGAGAGTTCCCTCATTTCTGGAAAAGAGCTACATTCAAGATAGACACAAACATAATAAAAATCCATATTTAATCTTTCTGATGAATTTAAACAGGACTTTATTTTTTCTTTTATTTTCTGATTCTGTTCACCAAATATCTCTTGTATATCTGCGTCAATATACCCCTGCTTAACAACATATTCCAATATATACCCAATACCAGAAAGTCCTTTTCGGAAACTGATATCTTGATTTTTCGCTAATAATGATTGACACAATATTTCAAAAGCCTTTTGCTTTATCGACGAATCATCTAACAACAAAGATACTTCAAACAAACAAATAGCACTACCACATTTACCATAATATAAGGACAATGAATCATACGAATAAGTATTCAATAACACCAAATCCGATAATTGCAGTATTCGCTCTTTTAACTTTATGCTATTCATCATTTAAATTCATATTTTCATTATATAAGCAATCACGCTTCTTACTCGAAAAACTTTTCCACAAAAATAGTTTTTTCTTTTTAATGAACCTGTTTCTTCAGCATATTTTTTGCACAAACAAGGAAATACGCTCCAAAAAAACAGTAATACAGGACATTTTTCGGCACACGGAATGAACATACTGCCCACGGGAAACAGCCCCGGGCGCAATTGTTCCCCGCGGCGGGCCTTGTATTTGGAAATACCTCGGAACTTTTTCGAAATACAAGGCCGCAGTTTCCGCCCGGGTACTATGCCGCCTGATGCGCGAAGGCCGTTTTCAGCGCCTGCTGCGGGATGCGGAAAAATGAATTTTACCTTTTTTATTATTCCTGCCGGCCGGAACTAAAAAAAAATGTAATTTTGCACTCTGATAAGCGTGAATCAACTGATAGAACATGAGCGACAAAAAAGTTAGGGTGCGTTTTGCTCCCAGTCCTACCGGACCTCTTCATATCGGCGGTGTGCGTACCGCTCTTTATAACTATTTATTTGCCCGCCAGCACGGCGGAGAACTTATTTTCCGTATCGAAGATACCGACTCCAACCGGTTCGTACCGGGCGCGGAAGAGTACATTCTGGAATCTTTCCGCTGGCTCGGCATCCAGTTCGACGAAGGTGTCAGCTTTGGCGGGGCACACGGCCCGTACCGCCAGTCCGAACGTCGGGAAATCTACAAGAAGTATGTAAAGGAACTGCTCGATGCCGGCAAGGCATACATTGCATTCGATACGCCCGAGGAGCTGGAAGCCAAACGCAACGAGATAGCCAATTTCCAATACGATGCCCGTACGCGCGGCATGATGCGCAACTCGCTCACCCTGCCGGCCGACGAGGTGGAACGCCTCATAGCCGGCGGCACGCAATACGTCGTGCGCTTCAAGATTGAGCCGGACGAAGACATCCACGTCGACGACCTGATACGCGGCGACGTCAAGATAAGTTCGTCGATCCTCGACGACAAGGTCCTCTACAAGTCGGCCGACGAACTTCCCACCTACCACTTGGCCAACATCGTGGATGACCACCTGATGGAAGTGACCCACGTCATCCGCGGCGAGGAGTGGCTGCCCTCCGCCCCACTCCACGTACTGCTCTACCGCGCCTTCGGCTGGCAGGACACGATGCCGCGCTTTGCCCACCTGCCCCTGTTGCTCAAGCCCGACGGCAAAGGCAAACTGTCGAAACGCGACGGCGACCGCTTGGGATTCCCCGTTTTCCCCTTAGAATGGCACGACCCGAAAACCGGTGAGGTATCGTCGGGATACCGCGAGAGCGGATACCTGCCCGAAGCCGTCATCAACTTCCT
>CATXZX010000028.1 GCA_958404085.1 uncultured Prevotellaceae bacterium
CTGCAGAAGTTCGAGATTTCATAATGCTCCCAACCGCTTTCTTGTGTCCGGTCTATCAGAAAATCGAACATGGCCAGGCTTAATTCCTCGTCCGCCTCTTCCACCAAGTGCTGCCGGCGCATGTTCCATAGCATCGTTTCTTCTTCGTAGATGAGCGCATAGGCCGACAGGTGGCGGACGGGTTGTTTCAGCATCGTCTCCAAATCCTGTTTCCAGTCGTCGAGGCTCTGTCCCGGCAGCCCGTAGATGAGGTCGGCGCTGATGTTTTCGAAACCGTGTCTCCAGCAACGTTCGATAGCCCGGCGTGCCTGGTCGGCCGAATGGCGGCGGTGCAGAAGCCGTAGCAACCGGTCGTCGAATGTCTGTATGCCGATACTGATCCGGTTGACGGGCAGCGTCCGCAGTGCGCCCACATAGGCTTCGTCCAGGTCGTCTGGATTGGCTTCCAGGGTGATTTCGGCCGTTTCCGATACATCGAACAGCGAATGTGTGCATGCAAATATCCGTTCAAGCTCCTGCGGAGTCAGTTGCGAGGGAGTCCCTCCACCTATATATATAGTGTCGAGTCGGTTACCGGGTAGTTCGTTCCGGCGCAACTCCATTTCGCGGCAAAGCGCTTCGATGTATTGCCGACGGACTGTTTCGTCCTGTGTGGTGGAATAGAAGTCGCAGTAGATGCAGCGGCGTTTGCAGAAAGGTATATGGAGATAGAGCCCGGCCATGTCGATGTGTTTTTATGAAATTGCGTGTAAAGTTACGCATTTTTGCCCGAATAGCCTCAGTATGTGGCCGTTTGACTCCTTTCGAGGCCTTCCGGAAACGGTGAAAATCAAGAAATATCGCCTTTTGTCGCTTTTTATCCCGCTTTTTGTTGGTAATTTAATTTTTTTTCCTTATTTTCGAAAGCGAATTGAGTGTCACACTTTTAAAAAAACAGTGAACCATGAAAGTATATCAATCAAATGAGATCAAAAACATAGCCCTCTTAGGAAATGACGGCTCAGGTAAGACTACGTTGACGGAAGCTCTACTTTATGAAAGCGGCCAGATTAAGCGGAGAGGACGCATCACGGCTAAAAATACGGTGAGCGATTATTTCCCCGTGGAGCAGGATTACGGATATTCCGTCTTTTCGACCGTATTCCATACGGAATGGAACGGAAAGAAACTGAATATCATCGATTGTCCGGGCTCGGACGACTTTGTCGGTGCAGCCATGACGGCACTGAACGTAACCGATACGGCCATTCTTCTGTTGAACGGACAGTATGGTCCCGAAGTCGGTACGCAGAACCATTTCCGTTATACCGAGAAACTGGGAAAACCGGTTATTTTCCTCGTCAATCAGTTGGATGACGAAAAGTGTGATTACGAAGCCATTCTGGACCAGTTGCAGAACATCTACGGTTCCAAGGTCGTTCCGGTGCAGTATCCCATAGAGACGGGGCCTGGTTTCAATGCCTTGATCGATGTCCTGCTGATGAAAAAGTATTCGTGGGGGCCCGAGGGGGGGAAACCGACGATAGAGCCGATACCCGATGATCAGAAGGAAAAAGCCATGGCGTTGCACAAGGCGCTGGTCGAGGCGGCTGCCGAGAACGACGAGACGTTGATGGAGAAGTTCTTCGAAACCGATGCGCTCACCGAGGACGAGATGCGCGAAGGCATCCGCAAGGGGTTGGCCATGCGTAGTATATTCCCCGTATTCTGTGTGTGTGCCGGTAAGAACATGGGCGTGGGCCGCCTGATGGAATTTTTGGGCAATGTCGTTCCGTTTGTCGACGAGATGCCGCCCGTACACAATACGCGCGGTGTCGAGGTGAAACCGCTGAGCGACGGTCCTACATCGCTCTATTTCTTCAAGACGGGCGTGGAGCCTCACATCGGCGATGTCCAGTATTTCAAGGTGATGAGCGGTACCGTTTGCGAGGGCGACGATCTGTCGAACGCCGACCGCGGTTCGAAGGAGCGTATGGCCCAGCTTTTTGTCTGCTCGGGTGCCAATCGTCAGAAAGTAGAGAAACTGACGGCCGGCGACATAGGCTGTACGGTGAAACTGAAAGATGTCAAGACCGGAAATACGTTGAACGGTAAAAATACGGAGAACCGGTTTAATTTCATCAAATATCCCAATCCCAAATATTCGCGTGCGGTGCGTGCCGTAAACGAAGCCGAAACAGAGAAGATGATGGCCGTCCTGAACCGGATGCACGAGGAAGATCCGACGTGGATTGTGGAACAGAGCAAGGAACTGCGCCAGACACTGATTCACGGCCAGGGCGAATTCCACCTGCGTACCTTGAAATGGCGTCTCGAGAATAACGAGAAAATACAGATTGAATTCTATGAGCCGCGTATACCCTATCGTGAAACCATTACGAAAGCGGCCCGTGCCGATTACCGGCACAAAAAACAGAGCGGCGGTGCCGGACAGTTCGGCGAGGTTCACCTCATCGTGGAACCTTACTACGAAGGCATGCCCGATCCGACGGTCTACAAATTCGGCGGACAGGAGTATCGTATCAACGTAAAGGGCAAGGAAGAAGTTCAGTTGGAGTGGGGCGGCAAACTGGTGTTCATCAATTCGGTTGTCGGTGGTGCCATCGATGCCCGTTTCATGCCGGCCATTCTGAAAGGTGTCATGAGCCGTATGGAACGCGGGCCGCTGACGGGGTCTTATGCACGCGACGTACGGGTTATCGTGTACGACGGAAAGATGCACCCCGTCGATTCGAACGAACTCTCCTTCATGTTGGCGGGACGCAATGCGTTCAGTCAGGCTTTTAAAGAGGCCGGTCCTAAAATTCTGGAACCCATCTACGATGTGGAAGTCTTTGTTCCGAGCGATAAGATGGGTGATGTGATGAGCGACCTGCAGGGACGCCGTGGCATGATAATCGGTATGAGTTCTGAGAACGGGTATGAGAAACTTCAGGCAAAAGTACCTTTGAAAGAAATGTCCAATTATTCCACGTCACTCAGTTCGTTGACCGGTGGGCGTGCGTCGTTTATTATGAACTTTGCCAGCTACGAACTGGTTCCGGGCGATGTTCAGGAACGCCTGATTAAGACCTTTGAGGCCACGGAGGCCGACGAGGCATAAAAGAAGGCCCGAAATACGAAATAGGACAGAGATAAAATGAATCGGGAGGGATCTGGCAGGCAGGTCTCTCCCGATTTTTTTGGCGTTTTCCGGTATGAATGGAAATCTGCGTCCAAACTTGTTGGGATTTTTGGCCTCCGGGGAGGGTATATGGCTTCGGTAGATAGTATCGGAGGAACGGGAGGTGCGAATAGAGGGAGGAGAGACCGAATGGCTGTTGTTGTGTTAAATGTTTTCTCCGGTTTAACGAAAACTTACGGAGTCATTATAACTGTTTTGTATTGTATTTCATATCCTTTTGGTTAGTTTAAAATCTTGGATGAGTTTGTATATTTATTATTTTGTCAACTATAAATCGAAAAAGGCTTAATTAATATAAAACCGCGAAAGATGTGTTTTTCCCTGTTCGGGTAAATATATCGCAATTACTATATTTGCGATATGAAAAAGTCAACGATTTGGATTATTTCGATTGTGATGGGCATTTCGTTTTTGGCCTTGCTTTATTTGCAGATCGGCTATTTCGAAGAAGTCATCAAAATGCGTGAGGAACAGTTCAGCGAAACGGTAACTCGCAGTCTGTATCAAGTATCCCGCAACCTGGAATTGGCTGAAACATTCCGTGGTCTGGAACAGGATGTGCGATCTTCCGAATCGTTTCGTGAACTGACGGAGGAACGTAAGACTGATTTTTCCAATAACGGAAACCTGAATTCCTCGGTACATGGCGGATTGACGAATGGCGACGATTCGCTTTATTATAAATACGGACTTTTACCTATGAACATCGGTTCATTGTCGCTTTCGGGGGGACTTTCGTTGAACGAAAAGACAAAAGGATCCATCTCCAAAGCCTCCAGTGCTATGCGCGAGGTGGTCCGTAACCGATACATCTACCAGAAAGCGCTGTTGGACGAGGTTGTCATCTCGTTGCTCTATACGGCGAGCGACAAGACATTGGCCGAGCGCATCAATTTCAAGCAGTTGGACCAGTATCTGAAGACAGAACTCGTGAACAACGGCATAGAAATGTCCTATCATTTCCGCGTGGCCACCCGCGACGGGCGTGTCATCTACAAATGCCCCGATTACGAGGAACGCGGCGAGAATAACGCTTATTCGCAGGTGTTGTTTCCGAACGACCCTCCTTCTAAAATGGGGGTCATGTGGATTCACTTTCCCGACCGCAGCGACTATATTTTCAGCAGCGTACGCTTCATGATACCTGCTATCATCTTTACATTCGTGCTGTTGATAACCTTTGTGTTTACTATCTACATCATATTCAGACAGAAACGCCTGACGGAGATAAAGAACGACTTCATCAACAACATGACCCACGAGTTCAAGACCCCGATCTCTACCATCTCGCTGGCTGCCCAGATGCTTAAAGACCCCAGCGTAGGCAAGAGCGAAGCCATGTTCACACACATTTCGGGTGTCATTGTGGACGAGACGAAGCGTCTGCGCTTTCAGGTGGAAAAAGTATTGCAGATGTCCATGTTCGACCGGCAGAAAGCCATTTTCAAAAAGAAGGAACACGATGCCAATGCGCTGATAGCCGACGTTATCAATACGTTTGCGCTGAAAGTCGATAAATATGGCGGACACATCACCTCGTCGCTGGATGCACAGGATGCCATAGTCTTTGTCGACGAGATGCACTTCACGAACGTGATATTCAACCTGATGGACAATGCGGTGAAGTATAAGCGGCCGGATGTCGACCTGAAATTGGATGTACGTACGTGGAATGAAGGCGACAAACTCCATATTTCGATAGAAGACAACGGCATCGGTATCCGTAAGGAAAATCTGAAGAAAATATTCGATAAGTTCTATCGCGTACATACCGGAAATCTTCACGATGTAAAGGGATTCGGATTGGGACTGGCTTATGTGAAGAATATTATACAGATTCACAAAGGAACGATCAGTGCCGAGAGTGAATTCGGAGAGGGAACAAAATTTATAATAACACTACCAATAATTAAAGAGTAAAGCTATGGATCAAAATTTGCACATTTTGCTGTGCGAGGACGACGAAAACCTCGGCATGCTGTTGAGAGAGTATTTACAAGCCAAGGGATATGTAACCGAACTTTGCCCTGATGGTGAGGCCGGATACAAGGCTTTTCTAAAGAACAAATTCGATATGTGCGTGTTGGATGTAATGATGCCGAAAAAAGACGGCTTCAGTCTGGCCCAGGATATTCGTCAGGCCAACTCCGAGATACCTATCATATTTCTGACGGCCAAGACGCTGAAAGAGGATATTCTGGAAGGTTTCAAAATCGGTGCGGACGATTATATCACGAAACCCTTCTCTATGGAGGAACTGACTTTCCGTATCGAAGCCATTCTGCGTCGCGTACGTGGAAAGAAGAGCCGCGAGAGTACTACCTATAAAATCGGCAGCTTCACGTTCGATACGCAGAAACAAGTTCTTTCGCGTGGCGACAAACAGACTAAGTTGACGACGAAGGAAAGCGAGCTGTTGGGATTGCTTTGTGCGCATGCCAACGAAATTCTCCAGCGCGATTTTGCCCTGAAGACTATCTGGATCGATGACAATTACTTCAATGCGCGCAGCATGGACGTTTACATTACCAAACTCCGCAAACACCTGAAGGATGATGAGAATGTCGAAATCATCAACATCCACGGTAAGGGATATAAATTGATTATTCCGGAAGAACAGCACTGATGCTTTTCGGATAAGACCGGTTATCGAAACTCCGCCTGTTGCTTTTGCACGGCGGAGTTTCGTTCGTTTTTGACGGACCTCCCAGCTATTTCAGAAAAGCAGGCCGCTTTTCTGAAATAGCTGGGAGGTCCGTTGGTTTGCAAACCCCTGCGTCGCTGTTTGCAGGTCGCTTAGGCTTCGGTTTTCTCCCGAGGTTTTTTGGTCGAGGAATAAGCAGGTTCTTTGGTGTTGTTGAAAATTTTTCTCAGTACTTCCTGGCTTATTTTCAGTTCCTCGATGCCGAGTCCGCGTAAGGATTCCTTCAGCGTTTTGATGGCTATGTGTTGCGATTTTTCCTTCATCTCGCGTCCGGTACGCGTCAGGTATACCTGGTTGATGCGCCGGTCTTCTTTGTTGGCGGTCCGCACAACCATGTTGGCGCGCTCCATGGAGTCTATCAGGCGCGTCATGCCCGGTTTGTCTTTGTATGTGGCGTTGCACAAGTGCTGTTGCGTGATGCCGTCTTTCTCCGAAAGGTAGAGCAGGACGGTCCATTGTTCCGGCGTGATGTTGAGTCCGGCGTGATGAAAGTTGTGTGTAAGTTTACGATTGATGGCGGCAGAAACTTTTCCGTTCAGTATGGCGAAAATAAGTCGGATATCAATGTCTAATAATTCCATTGCGGTTGCTGTTTCATCTGTTTTCCACAAAAGTACTTAAAAAAACGCAGCGAAAGAAATGAACGGTTCTAAAAACGGGAACGCACGCTTTTCTTGCTTCGGTTTTAGCCGGTTGTGACCAAAAAAAGACTTTTTTGGTTGTTCGGATGATGAAAAAGTGGTATCTTTGCGCCGAATTTTAAAAACAACCAATTATTAATCAAATAACGTGTTTATGAATCAGTACGAAACCGTTTTCATTTTAACTCCCGTTTTATCTGATGCACAGATGAAGGAAGCGGTCGAAAAATTCAAAAATGTGCTTGTTGCCGAAGGCGCCGAGCTCATTAATGAAGAGAGCTGGGGCCTGAAGAAACTGGCTTATCCGATCGAGAAAAAGTCTACCGGATTCTATCAGCTGATAGAGTTTAAGGGTGCGCCGACCGTAGTCGACAAACTCGAGGTCGCATTCCGTCGCGATGAGCGTGTTATCCGTTTCCTGACGGTTAAGATGGAGAAGTATGCTGCACAGTATGCAGAGAAACGTAGAAACAACAAAACTAAAAAGGAGGATTAATTTATGGCACAGCAACAATCTGAAATCAGATATTTAACTCCGCCTACCGTAGAGGTGAAGAAGAAAAAGTATTGTCGCTTCAAAAAAAGCGGAATCAAGTACATCGATTATAAAGATCCTGAATTCTTGAAGAAATTCTTGAACGAGCAGGGTAAAATACTTCCCCGCCGCATTACCGGAACTTCGCTTAAGTTCCAGCGTCGTATTGCACAGGCTGTGAAGAGAGCGCGCCATTTGGCTCTGCTTCCTTTCGTAACCGACATGATGAAATAATAAAGGAGAAGTTAGTATGGAAATTATATTGAAAGAAGACGTAATAGGTTTAGGCTATAAGGACGATATCGTAAACGTAAAGAACGGTTACGGTCGCAACTACCTCATTCCTACAGGAAAGGGCATTATTGCTTCTGATTCCGCAAAGAAAATTTTGGCTGAAAATCTGAAACAGCGTGCTCACAAACTTGAGAAAATCAAGAACGACGCACAGGCTGTGGCAGACAAGCTCGCAGCTATCGAGCCGTTGGTAATCGCTACGAAGGTGAGCGCTACCGGTGTTATTTACGGTTCGGTTAATAACCTGCAGATTGCCGACGAACTCAAGAAACTTGGTTTCGAGATCGATCGCAAGATTATTGTTGTAAAGGACGTGAAGGAAGTAGGTTCCTACAAGGCAACCGTGAAACTCCACAAGGAAGTTTCTGTTGAAATTCCTTTCGAAGTTGTAGCTGAAGCAAACTAATAATCATACTGTAAGACGTTTATATACGAAACTCGCCGCAGATTCTTTCGGAATTTGCGGCGAGTTTTTTTGTATATAAGCCTTCCGGTCGGGAAATAGGTTATCTATGAATCCTAAAAAAACCTGTTGGAACAATCGTTCCGACAGGTTTCAATTCTCTCTTTTGTTCGTTTGTAAATTCTTCGACTTACTCAGCAACAATAGTTGTGTCGCTTTCTGCGCTTACAGAGTCAGCGCTCAAAGAATCAGCAGCCAAAGTATCGGTTGCCAAAGTGTCTTCAGCTACGGTTGCAGCAGGTTCCTGAGTTTTGTTACCGCAAGATGCGAAAGAAATAGCTGCGAAAGCTACGAACAAGAAAACTAATTTTTTCATTTTTCTTCGTTTTTAAAACTGTAAAACAATCAATTGCTTATTAAAACGCTGCAAAGGTACGTACTTTTTTGATATATCGTGCATTTTCGGTCCTTTTTTTTGATGCGGAAGGCTCTTTTTTAACGAACGCCCTTGTAATTCGTTTTATCTCAGAGATATTTCTAAATATCGGGCCGGTATTTTTTTTCTCGCATATTAGTTGTATTTTTGCAATCGCTTAGGGAAATACCATAAAATAGGATGTCCGAAATGAAAGATGCCGCATATTTGCAGAATACCTGCGCCGTTTATTATACGTTGGGATGCAAGTTGAATTTTGCCGAGACGGCTGCTTTGGAGGAGAAGCTCGCCGCCGTGGGAGTCCGCAAGGCTTGTCCCGGCGAACATGCCGATATTTGCATTATCAATACCTGTTCCGTGACCGATGTGGCCGATCACAAATGCCGCCAGACCATCCATAAGTTTGTACGGGCCCATTCAGATGCCTTTGTAGTCGTCATCGGTTGTTATGCGCAGCTTCAGCCCGAGGTTGTCGCTCAGATAGAAGGAGTCGACCTGGTTCTCGGTATGGAGCAGAAGGGACAGGTTCTCGATTACCTGTGCGAGATGTTTGCGGCCCGCCGGCGTGTTGCGTCCGATGCCGGTCCCGTTTCCTGCCACCGCGCCGTGGCTGGTCCTACGCGCGACATCCGTACTTTCGTACCCTCATGCTCCTGCGGCGACCGCACCCGCTATTTTCTCAAAGTGCAGGACGGCTGCGATTATTACTGTACCTATTGCACGATACCCTATGCGCGCGGCCGTAGTCGCAATCCCTCCGTCTCATCCCTTGTGGAGCAGGCCGAGGAAGTGGCCCGTCGCGGCGGCAAGGAGATTGTTCTGACCGGGGTGAACATCGGCGATTTCGGCAAGACGACCGGCGAGTCCTTCTTCGAACTCGTCCGGGCGCTCGACGCAGTACGCGGTATCGAGCGCTACCGCATATCTTCCATCGAGCCGAATCTGCTGACCGATGAAATTATCGACTTCTGTGCGTCGTCGCGTAGCTTCATGCCGCATTTCCATATCCCGTTGCAGAGCGGGAGCGACGAGGTCCTTCGCCTCATGCACCGGCGTTACGATACTTCATTCTTTGCCCGGAAAATCGAAAAAGTGCGTTCCGTCCTGCCCGATGCCTTTATCGGAGTCGATGTGATAGTCGGTACGCGGGGCGAGACGGCAGCTCTTTTCGAAGACACTTATCGTTTTATCCGTTCATTGGACATCTCCCAGCTCCACGTATTCAGTTATTCCGAACGTCCCGGAACCCAGGCACTGAAGATAGACCATGTCGTTTCGCCTGAGGACAAACATGAGCGCAGCCAGCGCCTTCTTGCGCTTTCCGAGCAAAAACGGAAGGCTTTTTATGCCCGCTTCGTGGGCCAGGTCCGTCCCGTTCTCGTCGAACACGCCAAACCCGGTACACCATTGGGCGGTTTTACCGACAATTACGTGCGTGTGGCTTTTTCTACCGAATGTTCCCTTTCGGATAACCAGTTGGCCGATGTCCGTTTAGGCGGATTCTCAGCGGACGAAAGTGTCCTGTCGGCCCGGCCGGTTTCCGATTAAATCCCTATTCTATGCGTCCTGTCGCTATTGTGATACTCAATTGGAACGGCGCGGATATGCTTCAGCGCTTTCTGCCCTCCGTGCTTGCGTCGGCCGGTTCGCTGGCCACGGTCTATGTGGCCGACAACGG
>CATXZX010000029.1 GCA_958404085.1 uncultured Prevotellaceae bacterium
ACTTGCCGAATACTTTGGTGTGCATGAGCATACCGCGCGATGCCGGAGCGTTGAACCAGCCGAGGTTCAGGACGGGTTCGGGTTCGCAGGCACCCAGAAAATACCATTTCCCGTCTACCCAGGCCTCTACCCAGGCATGGTTGTCGTCCGTGTGTGCCCATCGGGGGGTGTATACCTGGCGTGCCGGGATGCCGACAGAGCGCAGGGCCGCCACCGTAAATGTAGATTCCTCGCCACAACGTCCGTAGGCTGTGCGGACAGAGGCTAACGGCGAACTGGTGCGGCTGTCGGACGGGGTGTATGTAACCTTTTCGTGGCACCAGTGGTTGACCTCGAGTACGGCTTCGTACATGGAAAGACCCCGGACGCGGTCTTTCAGTTCCTCATAGAATATGCGCCGGCTTTCGTCGAGGTTCTCGTTGTTGATACGGACGGGTAAAACAAAATGGCGGAATTCGCGTTCCGGAACTGTCTTACCCCATGGCATTTCTTCGCGCGCACGCAATGAATAGTCTACGTTCATCAGGTAGAATTCACCCGAATAGTCTGTGATGTCGGGCAGGGGCATATAGGAATAAAGAAATTCCAAGGCCTGGCGTTGGGGAGCGGAAAGGCTTTTGTTGAATACGGCGAAATAGTCTGTACCCTTCAGCAGATTTTTGCGCGCGTTGAAGTCATCGGCAACGCTGGTCGGTCTGGCAGAGGCATGCGTAGCGGCATGTAACATTTGCGGGCCGCCTGTTGTCAGTGGGGGAAGCATCAGGCTTCCGACGAATGCAAGTGTATGAATCTTCATATCGGTTCGTTGGTCTTATAAACGGAACAAACTTACGCTTTTTTTCCGAATTGAAGAAACGGGGACTTCTTTTTGTGATGCAATGTGCCTGAAAGTGTCTGGTTGGTACATGAATGATGAAAAAACGACTGTGTTTTTTGAAAATATCTCCCTGCTTTTTGGAAAAAGCAGGCCCGGTGTCGAAAAAAGGTTTGTCCGATTGAAAAAACTGTCCATTCGGTCCGAAAGATGTAAGAATGGGTTTCGGCCTGTGGTGGCCGTCTACGTGTTTTTCCTCTTATTATGGGGAAGGTATAGAGGGTAGCTGTTTGGTGGAAGGGGGTAAAACCTTGAATTTGTGAACAAGTTTAAAAAATACGTTCATTTGTACAGCCTTTGAAGAGAAATATCTATTTTTGTGCGTGTCCGGCCCAGGACAGAATACCAATTGTTTTTTTACCGAGATGGAATCCACAGCGATAAGAGAGCGCTATGAAAGTTTATGTAGCGCGACCGATCGGCAGTTGCGCCGGTTGTCAAAACGAATTTTTATGGTCAGCATGTTGCGCGTGGCGCTCTTTGTGGCGATTGTGGCAGGGGTGTATGTCCTTCGTCGGGAAGCGTGGCCGGTATGGTCGTTGTTCTTTTTGACAACGGCCTTGCTTTTTGTTTGTCTGGTGAAGCGCCATGCGGCTTTGTTCAGGCGCAGGCAGTGGCTCGATGCGCAGCGGCGTGTCTATACGGATGAACTGTCGGCTTTGGAACGCGATTATTCGGTATTCGACGGCGGAACTGATTTTGTAGATGCCGCCCACGATTATACATACGACTTGGATGTGTTCGGCGAACGTTCCCTGTTTCAGTGCATAAACCGTACGTGTACGGAAATGGGGCGGACGTGTTTGGCCGGATGGTTCGGTGCGCACGAGACGGACGTGACGGTATTGAAGGAACGCCAGGACCGTGTCCGTTTCTTGGCTTCGCGGCCCGGATTCAGGGAAGGTTTTCGTACGGCGGGGTTGTGTCGTAGCGAAGGGGAGATGCCTGTTCTCGATGTCGGCCAATGGGTTTCCATGCCGTTCCGGCTGGTTTCGAGTCCGTTTCTTCGCGTTGCGTTGTGGGTTGTCCCGTTTGTTAATACCGTGTTGATAATCGGTGCGTTGGCCGGTTTCTGGCCCGGCAGTTTTGCCGGTTTGTTTTTTGTTTTGTTCCTGATGGCCAGTTTGCTTATGCAGCGTCGTGTAACGCAGATACAGCAGGCTTATGACCGTTTGTACCGGCTGTTGCACACTTATTCGGGATTGTTGCGGACGGTGGATGAGGAACTGGCCGGTGCAGCATGTATGAAGCCGCTCTATGAACGCCTGACTGTGGATGGATGTTCGGCCGTGGAGGCTGTAAGACGGTTGGAACGGATGCTCGATGTACTTGACCGGCGCAACAATATACTGGTCTCTTCCGTACTCGACGGCCTTTATTGGTGGCAGTTGCGCCAGTTGGTCCGTCTGGAGCGCTGGCGGACGGAGTACGGAGCGCATCTTCCTGTATGGATGGGCGTGTTGGGCGAAATAGATGCTTTGTGTTCGTTGGCTACGTTCGCCTACAATCATCCTTCGGCCGTGTTTGCGGAATGGAGCGAAGGACCTTTTGTCCTGCAGGCGCGTGGTATGAAACACCCGTTGATGGACCTGACACGGTGTGTGCCTAACGATGCCTCGTTGCCCGGATGTCCGTTCTTTGTGGTGGTCACGGGTGCCAATATGGCAGGTAAGAGTACCTATCTGCGTACATTGGGAGTCAATTACCTGTTGGCCTGTGTCGGCGCTCCGTCTACGTGCGAGTCGCTGAGGCTCAGCCCGGCATCCCTGGTGACGAGCTTGCGTACGACAGATTCGTTGGCCGACGGCGAATCCTACTTCTTTGCCGAACTGAAAAGGTTGCAGTCCATCTTGGAACGGTTGGGGAAAGGAGAAAGATTGTTTGTGGTGCTTGACGAAATACTGAAAGGTACCAATTCGCTGGATAAGCAGCGTGGCTCGTTGGCCTTGGTCCGTAAACTGATGGAATTGAACGCAAACGGTATCATCGCTACACACGATTTGCAGATCGCCAGTCTGGCCCGTGTCTTTCCTGGCAAGATAGATAACGTTTGTTTCGAGGCCGATATAGAGGGCGATGAACTGACTTTCTCGTACCGGATACGCCCGGGTGTGGCGCACAATATGAATGCGTGTTTTCTGATGCGGAGGATGGGGCTGGAGATTGAATCCTGATAGTGGGGTAAATGAATGTAAAAAAACGAAAGACCGCATTTTAAGCGCTGTTAAGAGGCATTCGGACTCTGTTAAAAGATAGCAAGATACGGAAGAAAAGAACTGAAAAAATGTCGGGTTTACGAACATGGCATTATTTTTGCATCGAATACAGATAAAAATCAAATCTTGGAAATATGAGAAAGATAACGAAAATGAATGTTGGATTTGCTGCTGTCATGTTGGGCATGGGCGTTGCAACGACGTCGTTGGCAGCCTGTACAAAAAAATCGGATCCGATGGAGGTGACGGTGAGCCAGAGCGTGGCTACTCCGGGCCAACCTGTTGACCTTACGTATGCGGCGGAGAAAGCTGTAAGTTCGGTCGTATATATAAAGGTAACTCAGCACGGAAAGACGGAAACGGTAGAATATGCAGATCCGTTTGAAGACTTTTTCGGCGATTTCTTCGGTCGCGGCAATGGCGGTACGCGCCGGCGTCAGGTGCAGACCCCTCCCCGTCAGGCTTCGGGTTCGGGTGTGATCATCTCGGCCGAGGGATATATCGTGACCAATAACCATGTGGTGGCCGGAGCAGACGAGTTGTCGGTAAAATTGAATGACAACCGCGAGTTCAAGGCACGCATCATCGGTCAGGACAAGGCTACCGACCTTGCACTAATCAAAATAGAAGGCGAAAAATTTCCGGCTATCGTGATCGGAAACAGCGATGCCCTGAAACTGGGCGAGTGGGTTTTGGCCGTAGGTAATCCGTTTAACCTGACCTCTACCGTGACGGCCGGAATCGTGAGTGCAAAGGCGCGTTCGTTGCATGCCAACGATATCGAATCGTTCATACAGACGGATGCGGCCATCAATCAGGGTAATTCCGGTGGCGCGCTGGTAAATGCACGTGGTGAACTGGTAGGTATCAATGCCATGCTCTATTCGCAGACCGGTTCTTATTCCGGTTATGGATTTGCCATCCCAACGGCTATTATGACCAAGGTCGTTGCCGACCTGAAGGAGTTCGGTACGGTGCAGCGGGCTTTGATCGGAGTAAGCGGCATGGATGTCCGCAATTACTTGGATCTTCCTGAAAACGAGGGTAAGAATCTGGATCTCGGAACCGTAGAAGGCGTATGGGTGGAGGAAGTCGTGAGCGACGGAGCTGCTAACGAAGCCGGACTGAAGAAGGGTGACGTGATAATAGCTGTGGACGGCAAGAAGGTGGCAAAGATGGCTGAGATGCAGGAGTTGCTCAGTAAACACCGCCCTGGCGACAAGGTTCAGATAACCTTCCTTCGCGATAAGAAAAAAATGACGAAAGAAGTCAAACTGCGTAACGCACAGGGAACGACTGCTGTTGTCAAAGAGATAGATATGGATTCGATGGGGGCTGCTCTTCGTCCGCTGAGCGATCAGTTGAAGAAAGAACTGAACCTGCAGTACGGTCTGGAAGTAACTGCTGTCAAGAAAGGTAAGATGATGGATGCCGGCATTACGAAAGGATTGATTATTCTTCAGATCGGCGACCGCAAGATGTATACGAAAACAGACTTCGACGAGGCCGTGAAAGAGGCGAATATGTCGAATGACCGCGTTCTGTGGATTCGCGCCAAAACAATGAGCGGTATCAACAAGAGTTTTACCGTAGAACTGGACGAGCCAAACAAAAAAGAAAAGTAAAAAGCCTGATATCGTAAAAGAACAGGCGGCTTTTGGGGGCCGCCTGTTCTTTTCTTTATCTGAAATTTTCGTTGTAATCGGATTTGTGATTAATTTTGCAGAAATTTTCAATCGGAATGAGACAATTAAAAATATCTAGGAGTATTACGAATCGCGAAAGCGCTTCGCTGGAGAAATATTTACAGGAAATTGGTCATGAAGAATTGTTGACTGTCGAGCAGGAGGTAGAGTTGGCTCAGCGCATTCGCAAGGGCGATCGTGTGGCGCTGGACCGTTTGACACGGGCAAATCTGCGTTTTGTCGTATCGGTCGCAAAACAATATCAGAACCAAGGGCTTTCGTTACCCGATTTGATCAATGAAGGTAATCTGGGGCTGATTCGCGCTGCTGAGAAGTTTGACGAAACACGTGGATTCAAGTTTATCAGTTATGCTGTATGGTGGATTCGTCAGTCTATCCTGCAGGCTTTGGCAGAGCAGAGCCGTCTGGTTCGTTTGCCGCTGAATCAGGTTAGCACATTGAGCAAGATTAAAAAATATTACAATGACTTCGAGCAGACTTACGAGCGTAAACCGACATCGGAGGAGTTGGCCGAGGCGTTTGAAATATCCGTGGATAAACTTCGCGATACGATGAAGGGCAGCGGACGCCATGTCTCGATGGATGCTCCCTTTAGCGACGGCGATACGAACTGCATGCTGGATGTAATGCCCAGTTCGTCATCTTCGAACGCCGACGGTTCGTTGGTAAATGAATCGTTGTCGTGCGAAATAGAACGTGCGCTTTCGACGCTTCCGGAACGTGAGCGCTCGATATTGAAAATGAGTTTTGGCATCGGACAATCGGAGAGAACGTTGGAAGAGATTGCATCGCAATTGAAATTGACGCGTGAACGTGTTCGCCAAATACGTGAAAAAGCCATACGCCATTTGCGTACAAGTACGAATAACAGTCTGCTGAAGACTTATCTGGGCTGAGATTCCTTTTTTGTACGATTAGAGAAAGCCTGGGTGCGTAAAAAAAAGTATATTTGCAGCAGCATATAAAATAAATCGTAGAACACAGAATGAAAAAATTCGGAATAAAATGGTGTATGTGCCTTTTGTCTTTGTTTGTCTTTGCTCAAATAAAGGCGAAGGACGCTGAAAAAATATATATGTTTGCTGTGTCGGAAAGTTTTAAGGACACGATTGTTTATGTCACGGAGATTCAGTTGCCCGAAAATGCCTCTTTGCAGAAAAGAACCCGCTTCCTTTTGGGAAGAGCGGCTTACGGGCAACAACTGAAAGAGTATCTGACTCGTCAGATGGGCCAGCCAAACCGGATGGTCGCACTGTTTTTCAGTAAAAAGAAGGGACGTATTGAAAAACGCTACCAGAAAATTTGCAATCGTTTCCTTGCCGATAAGACAAAACACCTGGAAAAAATCACGAAGGAGGATTTTCTTTTTAAAGGCATCGAACCTATATTCGATAATAACCAGGCTTCGCAGAAACCGGCGGACGAATCCGGAAAATAAAATGGCTTCTGTTTGTTACGACATTGCGAAGTGGACATTGCGGATAGACGATGAAAAGAAAAAAGGCATGGAGTTTTCATGCCTTTTGCCGCAATATGAAAAGTTTAGGATTCCGCTTTCCGATAATTGCTTTGCGGTGGTAAAAATTGTGGCGGACGCTTCTTTCCGGTTCGGCCGCGAAATCGGTCAGTTCGACTGTGGTGGGGCCAATCATGGCGTTTGGCGTAGCGAGGAGGGTGGATATGTTTTTCTGATCAGTACGCCTGAAAATGTAAAATGTTGCCTTTTCCGGGTGACAAGCGACTTCGAAAAAGCGGAAGCGGTCCTGTATGGAAATACGGCGGAGCAGGCTTTTGGACTGAACAACGCGTTGATGATTATCTTCACTTTTTCGATGGCGCAAAGCAGGACGCTGTTGCTGCATGCTTCCGTTGTCGTAAAAAATGAAAGGGCATATTGTTTCTTGGGGAACAGCGGTACGGGGAAAAGCACCCATTCCCGTTTGTGGCAGGAGGCATTGGAGAACGTGGAACTCCTTAATGATGACAATCCCGTACTGCGTGTAGAGGACGATGGTGTCTGGATTTATGGCTCGCCGTGGAGCGGAAAAACACCCTGCTACCGAAACTGTAAGTATCGTCTAGGCGCTGTGGTCCGTTTGTCGCAAGCCGCTTCCAATCGCATTGTGGCCGATAATAAAGTTGTTGCCTTCGCTTCTTTATTATCTTCGTGTTCTACGATGATATGGGACCGGAAAACGTACGATGCTATCTGCCATACAGTCTCAACTGCTGTTTCGTTCAGTCCTGCTTATCATCTGGATTGTTTGCCCGACCGCGATGCTGCGATTCTATGTAGCCAAACAATCCTTGCATGAAAACGAAAACGATTCCCAACTCGGTCTTTTTTAGAGAAATCCGCCTGATGCTCGGTCAGGGCGAGACTGTCTTGTTCGCTGTGAAGGGGGAAAGCATGCGTCCCTTTCTGGAGGGAGGGCGCGACCGGGTCATTCTTGAAAAAATCGTTGCTCCGGTGGAAAAAGGCGATGTCGTACTGGCCGAAATCAGGCCCGATGTATATGTTTTGCATCGGGTGATACGTATTGAGAACGACCGCTTGTGGCTGATGGGCGACGGAAATGTAAAAGGAATGGAGCAATGCCGTATAGCGGACCTTGTGGGCGTTGCTACGGGTTTCCAGCGAAAGGGAAGAATGTCTCCCGACCGTGTCACTTCATTCAAGTGGAAATCGTATTCTGCGTGCTGGCGTTTTTTACGTCCCTTCAGGCGTTGGCTGTTGGGAGCCTATCGGCACGTATGGCTGCGCCTGTTTCCCAACAAACAAGGATAAAAGAAAATAAAAATGAGAATAAAAGAAGGATTTGAGATGCGCGATGTATGCGGAGAGAAGGTCGTTGTAGCCCATGGGTTGCAGCACATAAACTTCAGTCGCGTAATCAGTATGAACGAGAGCGCCGCTTTTTTGTGGGAACACGTGTGCGGATGCGAATTTACCTCTTCCCGTCTGGTGGAATTGCTTTGTGGCGAATACGATGTTTCGGTTGAGCAGGCGGCGGAGGATGTAGACAAATTGATTGAATGTTGGAAGAAGGAAGGACTTCTTCTGTGTGAAGACTAAATGGACTGGGGATGGATTATCCTGAGTCCATTCTATTGAGAACGAGAGACAGCCCCGTCAGTGGCGTGGCTGTCTCTCGTTTTTTTCCGAACGGCGCATAGGTTGCTGCCTTCCTTCCGGTTTTCGGGTCGGTTCCGGTGTCCTTTTTCGGACCGAAGTCTCTCGTTGCGTGCGGGCCGGTTCCGGTCTTGACTGCGGTCGCATTGTCGGCCGCATGTTGTTTACGGCATTTCTTTCAGGGCGACGGTTGTTGTTTTCCTGTCGCTGTACGGTGGTTACAGGCCGCTGGTTATTGTTCGGATTCGGCTTGCGTTCCGGACTTTTTATGTGGAAAGTCGGATTACGGTTTTCGTTCTTTTTCGGTTCTACACGCCGGTCGTTGCCCGGTTGCGTCCGCTGCGGGCGCGTGTCGTATCGCGGCACCAGATGCCCGTCGCGTCCCATGTGGAATTCGGCCGGCCGGTTTCTGCCGGGCAGTTGCGGCCGGTGGCCGGCGTAGTGGCGGGCGCGCAGTCCCGGGTCCGGACGGAACGACATGTGGCGGTACGGACTTTTGTAATGGCGCTTGTGTCCGTAGCTGCGTCCCCGGTATACACTGACATAGACCGGTCTTTTGAAGTAATAGTGGTTGTAGCGATAGTGGTCGTAGAACAGGCAGTGCCATCGGTGTTCCATCCACCGGAGCGGCCGGTAGAAATAGGAAATGGAGGTAAACCGGATAAACTGCCAGTCGAACAGGACGAACCGTAAGTCCGTGTTCCGATAGGTCCAATACGGGCCATAGGCTTCGTTTGCGGTTCTTACGTTGAGCAGGTAGTCTAAGTTTATTTCGTATGCCTTTTCGCATTGCTCGGGCGTGAGGTCTAATTCATAAGCCATTTTGTCAGTGAGAAACCAAGCACGCTGTTGTGCTTCTTCGTAACCCATGGCGTGCATCCGTAGCAGGCCGATACAGGTTAATAGTAAGATGGTAATTCGTTTCATCGCTTTTGTTTTTTAGTTTTGCGGGGCTGTCCGTCGGTACGGATATTCCTCCCGTGGGGTAGACAACCCGTATATTTTCTTTCCCCTTTATCTATAAGACGGTCGGAAGGCCGTTTTGTAACAGCCGAGGCTTGTTTTTTTTGATTCTTTAATCCGTATGCGCGGTATATTTGGTTTCATTTCGATTTAGCTCCGTGTTATTTTGAAAAAACGCCCAGCTTTTTCAAAATACCGGCCTGCCTTTTAAAAATAAAAAAATCGTGTCGGACACCGCATATTGGCATCTTATTTGTTCCGGTTACGGTAAGAACGAAAGGAGTACAGATTATGGCATTTATAGATTATTACAAGATAATGGGGATTGACCGGAATACTCCCCAGAAAGACATCCGGGCCGCTTACAAGAAGCGTGCCAAGCAATTTCATCCCGACCTTCATCCGAACGATCCGAAGGCCAAGGCAAAGTTCCAGGCCCTGAACGAGGCCTACGATGTGTTGAATGATGCCGAGAAGCGGAAAAAATACGACCAATACGGCGAAAACTGGAAACAGGCCGATGCTTTCGGACAGCAGCAACAGGCGTGGGGGCAGGGCGGGTCCTATGGCAGTGGTTTTGACGGATTCGATTTCAGCCAGTTCAGCGGTGCGGGCGGCGGATTCTCCGATTTCTTCGAACAGCTCTTCGGCCATCGTGCGCAAGGCTCCCGCAGCCGCTCCTACGGTAGCTCCTCGCCCGTCGATACGGATGTCCGTTCGACGGTAGAGATAGATTTGTATACAGCCCTACTCGGCGGTGAGATTCTGTTGCAGACGCAGATCGGCAAGTTGAAACTAAAAGTGAAGCCTGGCACTCAGAACGGGACGAAAGTGCGTATTAAAGGAAAAGGACGCGACCTGGGCAACGGTACGACGGGCGACCTTATCCTGACGTATAGCGTAAGGCTGCCCGAAAACCTGAACGAGCGGCAAAAGGAGTTGCTCCGTCAGGTGCGCGATGCC
>CATXZX010000030.1 GCA_958404085.1 uncultured Prevotellaceae bacterium
AATAAGCGTACAATTATTTTTAAGAGTACTTCTATGAGATGTTAAAAAAGGTCCTTTTTTGAATTTGTACGGCCTGTTTGGCAAAAAAGGAGAGAAACGATGTGGGGTGGTTGGTATCTGTTTAGAATAGCTCTGTGTTTTTCGGAAAGAACTCCGTCGTATTTCGGAAAAACGCGGAACTTTTTAGAAATACGGCCATTCTTTGCCCGATGGGATTGCGGCCGTGAGGGATTTATGTGTTGGTCGTTTTTTCGTTTCGGAGCATCCGGAAAAATTCTAGTGTGTATGTTTTTTCCGGATGCGTGCCTGGTATGTCCTTTTTTTGAGAGATTGAAAAAAGGAACCCTGTTGTATAGATACAAAAAAAAGACGGGGGCTGCCGTCTCTTTTTATGTTCTTTAGAAATCTGTTGCGAAATGGTAAAGTAGTATGTATTATCGCTCGGTCAAGGAATGTCTTTATATATTATAAGGTGTATTGTGTCGTATGTTCTTCCTTTTTATGTCTTGGGACTTTAGAATCCATATGGATTCAGTTGCTTGTACTTGTTTTCTATTTCATTTTCTATGTTCGAGTATTCTCCGTCTTTGATGGCGTCTTCTGCATTCGGGCTGAGTTCCAACGTCTTTTTCAAATCTTCGAGCGCTCCGTTTTTGTCTCCGAGCAACATTTTGGCGTTTCCTCGGGCTTTGTACGCTTCTGTAAAGTCTGGTTGCAGTTCGATGGCCTCGTTATAGAGCGACAGGGCCTGTTCCGGCTTGTTCTCGGCCAAGAGGCAGTCTCCTTCTTTGAGGAATGCTTCGCCGTTGAAGGGGTTCAGTCTCCTTACTTGGGCGTATGCGTTGATGGCTTCGGCCGTCAGTCCGGCGTTTCGTTCTATATCTCCTTTCAGCATCCAGCCGGCTTCGCTTTCAGGCTGCCGTTTGATGAGAGTATCCGCATCTTTTCGGGCTTCGTTGTATTGTCCCATGGAACAAAGTACCTCGGCGCGTTGTCTGAAGGCTTCATCCTGCGTTTCGTCCAGGGTGATGGCTTTGGTCAGGTGGGCGATAGCCATGATGTCGTCCCCCTGGCGGTGTGCGGAGTGGCCTAAAATAAGGTAAGCGGCCGGCAGTTGCTCGTCTATCTGCAGTGCTTTTTGACAGGCTTCGTCTGTTTCTTGCCACATTTCCATTCGGGCTGCTACTTGTCCCATGGCCAGCAGAATTTTTATGTTCTGCGGTTCTTGCTCGTTCAGTCGTTGCAGTAACGGCCATGCTTTTTCCGATTCGCCGGTGTAGATGTATACTTCCGCCAGGTAACTGCATGTTTCCATGTCGTCGGGATTTATTTCAAATGCCATCCCCAGACAGCGCGACGCTATTGCGTATTCGTGTATTTGTTTGGCACGTATTCCGTCGTACTTCAGCGTTTCTGCCTGGTTTTTCCGTCTGGTTTCTGTTTGTTCTGTTTCGTTTTCGGATGACGGAGAACCGAATATTTTTTTCAAGATTTTCATATTGGGGTATTACTGTTCTTCTTCTGTTTCGGGATTGGAGGTGTCCAGCGTATCATCCTTCCGGATACTGATTTTTCCGGAAGGCGAAACGGTTATCAGTAGCGGAATGTAGAGGTCGCTCTGCGGATAGCATACGCTGGCAGCAAATTGTAACCCGTTGGGAGCAATCCGGTCGTATACCAAGCCTTCGAGGATTCCTTTCTGTCGTAAATCCGTATCCAGATGCGATGCGAAGTCGTCTTTCGTAAACGTCTTGCGGACCAATTCAGCCGTACTCCGTTTGATGACGAGCGTAATCTTATTGTCTGAAAACTTTTTGTCCGAATCGTCCAAGGCTACTGTTCGTGTCGTGTCGGGAGTTCTGTCTATATGGTATGTATACAGAACTTTGTTCCACGTAACGGTATCTTCGTTATGCGACTGTTGCAATTGTCCGGTGCCGTTTGCCGGATTGGTTATGGCTCCGGGTTCTGTTGTCTGTTGCGATGAGGTCTGGTTGGGAGTAGGGTCTGAAGAGCATGCCACGGAGGTAAATATGGCTGATGCTACGATTCCGTATAAAAAAAACTTATTCATAGAAAAATATATATTCTACACAAAATAACGAAAACCGGCGGACATGAACAAGTGTCGGGGGATATTTTTCTGTAAATCCGTTGTTTTTCGCTGTTTGTGAGGTATACGTTTGTCGTATAAGGGATGGAGTTGTTAAAAAAATGGAAGCGTTGACGGACTGCGCTTTCTTTGTGTGTGTCCGATTGGTCCGAAACGGTTGGAAATCCGTACTTTTGTGAAAAATAAGTGTGGTATGCGAATCCGTATTTCAGCATTTTTATGGATAGGGTGTATTTTGTGCGTTTTTGCAGCATGCAAAGATGAGCCGGAATCGCCTCCCCGTGCGATTAATCTGGTTCTGAAAGTGCAGCAGTGCGCTCGTCTTCATACCGCGGAGTACACGATTCATAAAATCGTGACGTATGACGATGTGAAGAGCCTGAAGGGTAATTTTTTCTCGGAATCTTTTGATATAAAATTGCCGCTGGGCGACCGGAAAGTGGCCATACCTGTAGATGTGACTCTCCGTGCGTACATCGATTTCTCTCATTTTGATGAAAGCCGGATTGAGCGTCGTGACCGGAAAATCAGTGTTACGTTACCGGACCCGAAGGTCGTGGTGGCTTCTTCGAAGGTCGACCACGCCGGCATACGCGAATTTGTCGGTTTGGTCCGTTCCCGTTTCAGCGATGAGGAACTGACGCGTTTTGCCCGGCAGGGCGAGGAACAAATACTGGCTCATATAGAAAACTACGGTATATTGGAAATGGCGCGTAGCAGTGCGGTGCGTGTGCTTACCCCTTTGTTGAATTCCATGGGCTATGCTTCGGAGGATATAACGATACGTTTTCGGCCCGATTTGGATGCAGATGAACTGTTTCGTCATGTAGAACATAATTAGAACGAGTATGTCTGAACTGAATCCATCCGATAGAAATACAAAAAGAGCAGCGTATTCCTGGTTATTGCGTGGCTTACGCGTGGTGGCCTTCCCGTTTTGGTTGCTTTATCGTTTTATCCGTTTTGCTATGCGGCGTCCGTTTTGGTTGTTTGGGGGAGTCCTTTTGCTGTTTCTGGCCTTTTTCTATGTACGTCGTGATGCAGTTAGCCTTCGTATAGAGGGTACGCACGGCATCCAGCTTACATCCGAACAGATTGCAAGCATCCGGGACATCCGGCAGTGGGAGTGTATGAGTATCGATACCGAAGAGTGGGTGGATACGATTCGCAAAGGTTTTTTTACGGACGACCGCCTTGCGCGTATTTATCGGGGTACGTTACGTTTGGGTGTCGATTTGAAACAAGCGCCTTCCGATTGGCTGGAAACCGATGTCGATACAGTGACGCTTCGCCTCCCCGATATTGTATTGTTGAATCCCCGTTTTATCGACGAGGCTCGGACCCGTTCGTTTTATGAGAGCGGAAAGTGGAATGACAAGGCACGTGAGGCTCTGTACCGTCAGGCTCATGCCCGCATGTTGCGTCGTGGATTCACCACCCAGCATGTCAGCGAGGCACGTCGTATAGCTCGTGAGCAATTTACTTCTTTGATGCGGACGTTCGGGTTCCATACGGTTCGGATCGAGTTCGTCCAACCGTCCCGTACCGGCCAATGATATCTCGTTTAACACAGACATATTAAGTTTGGACACAATAATGAAAAAGAAAACCAGTCTATTATTTTTTGTTACAGTACTTTTTTTATCCGCTTGCTCCGACGACGACGGACCTAAGGTTCCCCCAATAACGACGAAGGAGTGTACCGTCATTGTGTACCAGAATGCCCAGAATAGTCTGGGGGCTGATAATTGCCACCGGAGCGATTCTGCGGAAATCGTGCAGGGTGCGCGTTTTATGGGCGAGGGAGACCGCCTGTTGATGTATATGGACGACGGCGGAACCCCCCGGATTTATTTGGTAGACAAGACCACCGTAGTCCCCCAATGTGTGTATCGGGCCGGTACGGATCTGGATTCGTCCGATCCCGAAACGTTGAAACTTATCGTAAAATGGTGTGCAGACCGCTATCCGGCTTCGCGTTACGGTTTGGTGCTTTGGTCGCATGCCGACGGCTGGTTGCCGAAGATTGTCTCCTCTTCCGGAAAACGGCTTCGCTCGTTCGGTCTCGATGTCGGGCCGGGTGGAGATATGAACCGTGACCGTGGTGCGGATGGAAATTACGGTTCTCAGATGACCATCGACGATATGGCCGTAGCACTCGAGGGCACGGGCGTTCATTTCGACTACATTTTTTTTGATGCCTGCCTGATGCAGTGTGTGGAGACGGACTACGTTTTGCGCAACGTGGCCGACTACATCGTAGCCGGCCCTATCGTGATGCCGGCCATAGGGGCCAATTATTATAAACTGATGCAAAAAGGACTGTTCAGCAAGAACCCTACGGATATAGCTGAGAGTTATTTCCGCTATATGGATTCCGAAGCCCCTTATCCGTACGACGATTACGGATTGGTCATTTCGGTTGTCCGGACGGAGGGGCTCGACTCCTTGGCCCGTTTGCAGGCCGATGCTTTAAGTGAGTTCAACGGTCGGTATCCCGATGTGTCGTCCGTACAGCGCTATGCCGATTATGTTTCCTCATACGGGTATTCTCCCGAGTTTTTCGATGCCGCGCAGCTCATGCGCAAGTTGGCCGTTTCGGACGAAGCCTATCGGCGTTGGAAGAAGCAGCTGGATGATTGTGTCGTATACAAAGCTGCTACGTCCGAGGTCTTTTCGTATTATGATTTTTTGGGTCGTCCCTATTATATCCCGGTAGATCGTAATAATTTTACGGGCATTTCCATGTTTGTTCCGCAGCGATATTATGAAAGCAATGCTTCGTCCTGCCGCTATGGTAACTTGAACGAGGCTTTTCGTCAGACACAGTGGTACCGGGCGGCCGGATGGGAACAAAAAGGTTGGTGATAGCCAAGTATAAAAAGACAATGGATAAGAAAGAGTACTCTCCCCGTATATTGCTGATTTATACGGGAGGAACGATTGGCATGGTTGAGAACTCGGAGACGGGAGCGCTCGAAAGTTTCGACTTCGAGCATGTACAGAACCATGTGCCCGAACTGAAACGTTTTAATTTCCGAATCGACACGAAGGCTTTTAATCCTCCGCTCGACTCCAGCGATATGGAGCCTGCCTATTGGCGGCGGATGGTCGAAATCATTGTTGATAATTATGCGTTGTACGACGGTTTTGTCATACTCCACGGTACGGATACAATGGCTTACTCGGCTTCGGCATTGAGCTTTATGCTCGAGAATCTGGGTAAACCGGTCATTCTGACCGGCTCGCAGTTGCCCATCGGAAAATTGCGGACCGATGGAAAAGAAAACCTGCTTACGGCCATCGAGATAGCTGCCGCCCGTAACAGCAGCGGCGAACCGATGGTGCCGGAGGTATGTATCTTTTTCGAGAACAGCCTGATGCGAGGCAATCGTACCACGAAGATAAATTCCGAGGGTTTTAATGCCTTCCGTTCGTACAATTTTCCGCCATTGGCCCATGCCGGAATCCATATCCGCTACGAGGAACATCTGATTCTCCGCCCCCGTGGGCCGTTTACGCCGCATTTGCAGTTCGACACCAATGTGGTGGTGCTGACACTTTTTCCCGGTATCAACGAAACGATAGTGCAGTCGGTCCTTCATATATCCGGACTCCGTGCCGTGGTGCTGAAGACGTATGGAGCCGGCAATGCACCTCAGAAAAAGTGGCTCATCGATGTTTTGAAGGAACTGCGCCGGCGTGGCGTGTTGGTAGTCAATATATCGCAATGTTCGCAGGGACGGGTCGAAATGGGGCTTTACGAAACCGGACTCCAACTGATGCAGGCCGGTGTCATCAACGGTTACGATTCCACTCCCGAGTGCATCATTACGAAATTGATGTGTCTGTTGGGGCAGGGGCTCGGTTCCGAACAAATCCGCGACAGCCTGAATACGGATATAGCCGGCGAGATAACGGTCGATACGTTCTGAAAAAAAAGTTTCGGCGCTTCGGGTGGAGCGCCGGAACTTTTGGTACGTATGAATACTTCGGGGGATAGGAGATGCCTATTGCCCGTTTTTTTCGTTTGTGAGGACCTGCCTGTCGACGATCTCAAATGGAATGCGGACCGAAATGCCTCTTTGCATCAGGTCGCTCAGGTTCGGGTACAAACGCTGCTTGAACGATTCCCATGAACGGTTTTCCATTTGTGTCCAACCCGCTTCGGCCAGTGCCAGGGCGCGTGGAAAAGCCATGTAGGTGGCCCGGTTGATGTCTTTGATAGCCTCGCCCCATAAAGTACCCATTATTCCGAGGATATGTTTCTGCTCTTCCGGCGAACAACCGTAGCCGGGATCGAAGGTGTAGCATCGTTCCAATGTCGTGACGGGCATGCCCCAGTTGTCGAACTCGGGAAGGTCGCCTTTCAGTTGGGGGTAGTCCAGGTAAGCAAATTCGCCCGGTGCCATAATGAGCGGGTGGCCGTTGCGACGGGTCAGTTCCATGCAGGTAGGCGTAAGCCCGCCGCGCCAACTGACCAGCGTCACGTCCTGAGGGTAGGGGAACAGATAGTCGTCGGCAGGGGGATAAATGTTGTTCAGCTCGCACCACAGAATGGGGGTCTTGCCGTTTTTCCGTACCTGTGCGAGGATTTTGTCGAAAAAGGGTGTCATCAGTTGTGACGGCCGGGTATATCCGCATTGCTTCATGAGGGCCTTGCAGTCTTCGCACAGTTCCCAGTTTGCCGGAATGGCCGCTTCGTCGCCACCCAGGTGGATACGTGGAGAGGGAAACAGGGCCGCTATTTCTTCTATGATGTCCGCAAAAACCGGATAGACGGCTTCGTTGGCGGCACACAGCATGCGGTTGGTCGTTTTACCGAGCTGGACGGGCGTTTCCCGCAGGTGGCGGCAGCCCAGTTCCGGGTAAACCGATAAAAACGAGGCCGTGTGTCCGGGAATATCTATCTCTGGAACAATTTCGATGTATCGCTCGGCTGCATAGCGGATGAGTTCGCGGATGTCGTCTTGCGAATAACATTTTTGGCTGGCGAGCCGGGGATGTTTGCGGATGGCTATGCGCCAGCCCTGGTCGTCGGTCAAGTGCAGTTGCAGTACATTGTATTTATAGCGTGCCATCTGGTCGATGAACAGTTTGACGTCGGCAAGCGGCAGAAAGTTGCGTGCGGGGTCGAGCATCAGGGCACGGTAGCCGAAACGGGGCGCATCCGTTATGCTTACGGGTGCGATTTCGCGGTGGCTTGTGGCACACACATTTCCGAGCAGCCATTGGTCGAGCGTCATGACTCCGTAGAAAACGGCCGCGGCAGAGGCTCCGGTTATCCGTAGTTGCTTCCGGTCTATTTCTACGGTGTAGCGTTCGGGTTCCTTCCACGTCGTGTCTATAGACAGTCGGATGGATGACCGGGCCGATTCGGAGGACGTCAGTTCAATGCCCATGCGGTTCTTGATGACGTCGCAGAGGGCTTTGACCGAGGGAATCAGTTCGGCCGAGGCCGTGTAGACCGCAGTTTTTCCGCCGGTGATACGGAAAGGTTTCGAATCTTTCGGGGTAAGTTCGTTGGGCATGGGAATGAGGGCGGATGCCCCGGTCTGTGCCTGAAGCGGATGTACCAGCAGACAACAGAGCATGAGAGAAAATAAATATTTCATGATGTGTTCGTGTGTGTGAGGTGAGTGAAATGTTTTTTGGGGAGGTGAGAATGTTCGGGAAGAAACGGAATGAAGAGGCCGTCTTCGGTTTGTTAGAAAGAGGACGGGAGTCCTGAAAAATAACAAAGCCTTTGTATTTAAAAATAGAACGGCGTTTGTTTGAAAAAACTCCCAGCTAATTCGGCGCGCATCCGTCGGACTGGCTGGGAGCTGTGCATTCAGTTTACCCGGAATGTGCCGTTCGGACGAAAACCGCGCAGGAAGTCGGATACAGGCATCCGTTTCTTGCCGGCCAGTTGTACGTCTTTCAGGATCAGATAACCGTTCGCGACGGCTATCTTCAGTTGCGTTTGTCCGTCGTATACCACCATTCCGCTCGGAAGGCTGTGTGTCGCGAATTCCTTTTCTGTTGCATAGATTTTCAGGGTCTGTGCCTTTCCGTCGGGACCGACGAGTTCGGTCCAGGCGGCGGGGTAGGGTGACAATCCCCGTACAAAGTCGTAAATGGCTTTGACGTCTTTGTTCCAGTCGATGCGGCAGGTTTCTTTGAAAATCTTCGGTGCAGGTTTCAGCGGTTCGTCGTGCGGCAGGGTGTCTTGGGAAACCGGGTGTACGTCGCCCTTCAGAATATCCTCGACCGTATCGACCACGAGCCGGCTCCCCGTGTGCATCAGTTTGTCATAGACCATTTCCACATTGTCGCTGTCTTCGATGGGCACGGGTACTTGCCGGATGATGTCGCCTACGTCTATTTCGTGTTTCAGGAAGAAGGTCGTTACGCCGGTAGTCGTCTCGCCGTTGATGATGGCCCAGTTGATAGGTGCTGCACCGCGGTACTGAGGTAACAGTGCGGCGTGGAGGTTGAACGTACCCATCGGCGGCATGTTCCATACCACCTCGGGAAGCATGCGGAATGCTACGACAATCTGGAGGTCGGCACGCAGGCTGCGCAATTCTTTCAGAAAGGTTTCGTCCTTCATCCGTTCCGGTTGCAGGATATTCAGGTTGGCTTTCAGGGCATATTCCTTGACAGGACTTGCCGTGAGTGCGGTCTGATGGCGGCCGACGGGCTTGTCGGGCATGGTGACTACTCCTACGACATTATATCCGCCTTCTACCAGGCATTTCAGGCTCTCGACCGCAAATTCGGGTGTACCCATAAATACGATTCTCAATTCTTTTTTATCCATGTTATTCCTCCGAAAAATCAACCATTACCTGGCGATAATAACTGTAAAGTTTGGTTTTTGAAATGAATCCCACAAAGGTGTCGTCTTCGTTCAGGACCGGGAGCGTGGATGCTCCGGTCTTTTCGAACAGATTCATGACTGTGCTGACCGAGTCGTTTATGCGCAGTATGCCCGGTGCTTTTTCCATCAGTTGCTCGGCATGGAAAACGCGGTAAAGCTCTTGCCTGAAGATGACCTTGCGGATGTGAACTAAATTGATGATGCCGATAAGGTTTCCCAGCCCGTTGACAACCGGGAATACATCGGTCTTTTCTTTTGAAATGAGCAGTACCAGCCGCCCCAGCTCCATGTCGGGGGCGATGCGCGGCGTGTATTTGTCGATGACCATGTCCAGGTTCATCAGTGTCAGGACGGAACGGTCTTTGTGGTGCGTGAGGAGCTGTCCTTTCTTGGCCAGACGCATGGAGTAAATGCTGTGGGGCTCGAATGCCACAATGGTGAGGTAGGAACAGAGCGAGACAATCATGAGGGGCATGAACAGATTGTAGCCTCCCGTGAGTTCGGCAATGAGGAACATGCCGGTAAGCGGAGCGTGCATCACGGCGCTCATCACGCCGGCCATACCCAGTAGCGCATAGTTCTTTTCAGGAACGTAGACACCCAGTTCGTAGGTGTTCCAAAGGCGCGAGAAAATAAAACCGCCGATACATCCGAGGAACAGGCAGGGGGCGAATATACCGCCGCATCCCCCGCCGCCGTTCGTCGCTGTGGACGCAAAAACTTTCAACAGCACGATGAGAGCCAGGTAGAGCAGGAGCATGTGTTCGCTGCCATAGAAGAAGGAGTTGTTCATCACCTTGTTCCAGTCAGCCTCGCTGTGTCCGTTCAGCAGCAGCG
>CATXZX010000031.1 GCA_958404085.1 uncultured Prevotellaceae bacterium
AACGGTTTTATTCTCAATTTTAGCGGTTTTTATCCCGGGTTTTTCCAAGGTATGGTCCGGACCGTGCGCTCAGCGGGCTGACGGTCTCGGTCAGCGACCTGAAGACCGCTGCGGGCAAGTGCATTCCCGCTTCGGCCGTCACTTGTTTCAATACGGAGGGTATCGATATGTACGGCCATTCCTTCCGCAAGGAACTTTGTGTGGAAGCCGGCCGGGTACAAGCCCTGTGGTTCGGTGTAGACGTGCCGGCCGACGCGTCCGCCGGCACATACCGCGGCACCCTCACCCTCCGTACCGTCCAGGGTGTCCGCACTCTTCCCGTCGTGTTGCGGGTGGGCGGTGCGCCGCTGGTCGACCGCGGCGACTCCGAGCCGTGGCGCCACAGTCGCCTGCGCTGGCTCAACTCCGTCCGCGGCCTGGCCGATACGCCCGTAGTCCCCTATACAGCCATGCAGGTGCGAAAGAATGAAATCTCCTGTCTGGGCCGCCGCGTCAGGACGGGTCGACACAACCTTCTTCCGCACCAGCTTACGTCTTGGGGCACCGACATACTCTATCGTCCCGTCCGTTTTGTCGTGCGTACCGCAACCGGCGAATGCAGGCTCGAGGGCCGTCCGCAGTTCGACGAACATACCGACGGCCATGTATCGGGTTCGTGGCAGGCCTCCTGCGAGGACTTTACCCTGACGTGTCGCATGCGGATGGAGTTCGACGGTTGGATGAACTACGTCTATACCGTGCGTGCCCACCGCGACGTACACATCGAGGATGTCCGCCTCGAACTGCCCGTCCGCAACGAGGCGGGTACCTATTTCCTGGGTGCCGGGCTACCCGGACAGGAGACTCCTGCCGCTTACGAAGGCCGCTGGGACACACCCGAAACCACCGTCGATGACCACGGCGTTTCCATTCCCGTCAACAAACAGGCCGGCTGGTTGTGGCCTTTCGACAGTTTCTGGATAGGCAGTGCCGCGGCCGGCATACACTGCGAGTTGCGCGGAAGCACTTATTCGGGACCGTTGCTCAATGCCTACCGGCCTCCCTATCCCGCCAGTTGGGACAACGGCGGCAAGGGAGGTTTCAGTATCCGCCGCGACGGGCACCACACCCTGGTGTCGGCTTACAGCGGGGCACGTACCCTGGCTGCCGGCGATACGGTCAGCTTCGACTTTGCCCTTATCGTGACACCTGTCAAGCGGCTCGATACGCACAGCCAGTTTACCGACCGCTACTACCACAACGGCGGCGCACCCGAACCCACCGATGTCGACATACGCGCCGGTGTCAGGGTGGTCAACGTACACCATGCCAACAAATACAATCCTTTCATCAATTACCCGTTTTTGGCCACCGACAGCCTGAAAGCCTTTGTAGACCGTTGCCATGCCGGCGGATGCAAGGTGAAACTCTACTACACCCTGCGCGAACTGACCAGTGCCCTGCCCGAGCTGTGGGCCATACGCAGCCTCGGCACCGAGATTCTGCGCGGCGGAAGCGGCGGAGGTTACCCCTGGTTGCGCGAACATCTGGTGGCAGACTATACGCCCCAGTGGTACCAGCACTTCGACGACGGGAGCATCATGTCCATACCGGCCGATGCCGCCCTGCTGACGAGCGAGGGCGACACCCGCTGGTACAACTACTACATAGAAGGCCTGCACTGGATGGTCAGCAACCTCGGCATCGACGGTATCTACCTCGACGATGTGTCTTTCGGGCGCGACGTGCTGAAACGCATGCGCCGCGTCATGGACGAGGTAAAGCCCGGTTGCCTCATCGACCTGCACTCCAACACGGGATTCTCGCACGGACCGGCCAACCAGTACATGGAGTTCTTCCCCTACATAGACAAGACGTGGTTTGGCGAGAGTTTCCAGTACAACCGCATGAGTCCGGCCAACTACCTGGTGGAGTCATCGTCCATCCCCTACGGCCTGATGGGCGATATGTTGCACGCCGGCGGCAACAAATGGCTCGGCATGCAATACGGCATGACGGTGCGCCATCCCTGGCTCACCGAGGGCGTGGTGTGCGACCCGCGCGTCGTATGGAAGGTGTGGGACGACTTCGGCATAGCCGATGCACGCATGACCGGATTCTGGGAGAAAGACGTGCCCGTCACTACAACCGACCCCGATGTGAAGGTAACCGTATACCGCCGCCGCGACGGCCGCCTGCTTCTCTCGCTGGGCAACTATACCGACCAGGTGCGCACTGTGCGTCTGGTGTACGACCGTCCGTTGGGCCGCCGCATACGCCGCGGCCGGCTCGTGGCCCCTGAGATACCCGGTTTCCAGCCCGCCCGTACGTGGCAGCCGGCCGATTCCATCACCGTCGAACCCCGCAAGGGCTGGCTTATCTACCTTCAGGCCGAATAGTTCCCTTTCGGGAGATGTCCGGTCCAATCAAACAATTGCAATATGAACAGAAAATTATTCTTATCCCTGGCTTTCGCAGGAGTCCTTGCGGGAGCCGCGGCGCAGACAACCGTTGTGCCGGCCATTCCGAGGGACGAGCGGATGGAGCGGCAGATAGAGGCCTTGCTCAGCAAGATGACGCTCGACGAAAAAGTAGGCCAAATGTGCGAACTGACCCTCGACGTCCTGCGCAAAAACATCAAACCCCTCGACGGCCTCGACCCGAAAAGCATGACGGTGGGCGACCTGAAGAAACTCGTCCGGAAATACAAACTCGAAAAAGAGTTCGGGCTGGGCAAGGAAATGCCTGCTCCGGACGTGATAAAACGGCTCTCCGCGCGTATTCAGGACATCGAGAAAGCCAAAGGATTCCAGCTGGACGAAGCGAAGCTCGATTCCGTCATCGGAAGATACAAGGTGGGTTCCATCCTCAACGTGCCCGGCGGTGTGGCACAGAGCGTGGAGAAATGGCAGGAAATCATCCGGCGCATTCAGGAGAAGTCCATGAAGGAAATCGGCATTCCCTGTGTCTACGGCGTAGACCAGATACACGGTGCCTCCTATACGCTGGGTGCTACGTTCTTTCCGCAGGGTGTCAACATGGCGGCCACCTTCAACCGCAGCCTGACGCGCGAGGGCGCCCGCATCTCGGCCTACGAGACCAAGGCGGGAAGCATTCCCTGGACCTTTGCGCCGGTGACCGACCTCGGGCGCGACCCCCGTTGGCCGCGTATGTGGGAAAACTACGGCGAGGACTGCTACGTGAACGCGGAGATGGGCCGCGAGGCGGTTCTGGGCTTTCAGGGCACAGACCCCAACCGCATCGGGACGAACAGCATTGCCGCCTGCATGAAGCACTACATGGGTTACGGCGTTCCCGTATCCGGCAAAGACCGTACTCCTTCGTCCATTACCCCGCAGGACCTGCGCGAGAAACACTTTGCGCCCTACCTCGAAATGGTGCGCGGCGGCGCCCTCTCCGTCATGGTCAACTCGGCCATGAACAACGGCCTGCCTTTCCATGCCAACTACGAGTTGCTGACCCGCTGGCTGAAGGAGGACCTCGGCTGGGACGGCCTGATGGTGAGCGACTGGGCGGACATCGACAACCTCTGGAGGCGCGACCACATAGCCCGCAACAAGAAGGAAGCCATCAAACTGGCCGTCAATGCGGGCATCGACATGTCCATGGACCCCTACGACTGGAAATTCTGTACCCTCCTCAAGGAACTGGTGGAAGAAGGCGAAGTTCCCATGAACCGCATAGACGATGCCGTGCGCCGCGTACTCCGCCTGAAGTTCCGCCTCAACCTGTTCGAGAAACCTTATTACGACAGCAAGGACTTCCCGCTGTTCGGCAGTCCGGAGCATGCCGCCGTGGCGTTGCAGGCGGCCGAGGAGTCGCTGGTGCTGCTGAAGAATGCGGACGGCATCCTGCCGCTGGCTCCGGGCAAGAAACTGCTGCTCACCGGCCCCAACGCCAACTCCATGCGTTGTCTGAACGGCGGATGGTCGTACTCCTGGCAGGGCGACCGGGCCGATAAATATGCGGAACCGTACCATACGATTCTTGAAGCCTTCGTCCGGAAGTTCGGGGCGGACCATGTCGTCTACGAAGCCGGCGTCACCTACAAGCAGGGAGGCAGCTGGTGGCAGGAAAACACGCCCGAGATAGCCAAGGCCGTTGCTGCGGCAGCCGGTGTGGACTACATCGTGGCCTGTATCGGCGAGAACTCCTACTGCGAAACGCCGGGCAACCTGACGGATCTGGCCCTCTCGCGCAACCAGGCCGACCTGGTGAAGGCGCTGGCCCGGACGGGCAAACCCGTCATCCTGGTGCTGAACGAAGGGCGTCCGCGCCTGGTGGCCGACATCGAGCCGTTGGCAACGTCGGTGATAGACATCATGCTTCCGGGCAACTACGGCGGCGATGCGTTGGCAAATCTCCTTGCCGGCGATGCCAACTTCAGTGGAAAGATGCCGTTTACCTATCCGAAGGAAATCAATTCGCTGGTTACCTACGACTACAAGCCGTGCGAACACATCGGCCGGCCGATGGAGGGGGCTTACAACTACGGTGCCCAGGTGGCCGTGCAGTGGGCCTTCGGCTACGGGTTGAGCTACACTACCTTCGCATACAGCAACCTGCGGGTGGACAAGCCGGCCTTTACGGCCGACGACGTGCTGACCTTCACCGTCGACGTGAAGAATACCGGTCACCGTGCCGGCAAGGAGAGCGTTCTGCTGTTCAGTCGCGACAGGGTGGCCTCGTTGTCTCCCGACAGTCGCCGTTTGCGCGCTTTCGAGAAGGTGGAACTGAAATCGGGCGAGACAAAGACCGTCACGCTGAAGGTGAAGGGTTCCGACCTCGCTTTCGTGGGCTACGACGGCAAGTGGATTCTGGAGAAAGGCGACTTCCGCATCCAGGCAGGCGACCGGACGGTGGACGTGGCTTGTACGGCTACCCGGAAATGGGACACGCCGAACAGATAGCTTTCCGATTTTACGGAAAAAGCATACATACAGAAAAGCATCCGGCAGCGAAGAAAACGTTTCGCTGCCGGATGCTTTTCTATGTGTGGGGGCGACGCATGTGCGCCTTCCGTATAATAGAATGATTATTTACCCAGGATTTTCCTGCCGTTGACAATGTGAACCCCTTTTCCCACGACATAATATTTCACGGGACGGACATTTTTCCGAGGAAAAGCACGCAAGTTTCAAAAAAAGCACGTAACTTTGCCGGCAGACTGAGCGTGGATAGATTTGGGCTGCTTGCAACCACACGAAAAAATGCTAAAACACAGGCGTAAGAGAGGCCGCACGTTCCCCCGCACACGGGGCGACAGGCCGGATGCGCTTCCGTGCAAAAGTGTTCGACTCACACACATACACCGTGAGCGAGGTTCTTCTCCCCTATTTCTACTCTTTCGGTTTCCGTTGATGGCCCGGTTGCGGCGGTTCTTTCCTTTCCGGAGAGGGGCGTTCGGCGGGCAGCGCTGTGTCGAACCATTATTCATTCTATAAATACAAAAGAAATGGGTTATTTATTTACATCCGAATCGGTGTCCGAGGGACACCCCGACAAGGTGGCCGATCAGATATCGGACGCCGTGCTTGACGAGTTGCTGGCTTTCGACCCCAACTCGAAAGTAGCTTGCGAAACCCTGGTGACTACCGGACAGGTGATAGTTGCCGGGGAGGTAAAATCCCAAGCATACGTAGACTTACAGGAAATTGCGCGCCGCACCATCCAGCGTATCGGCTATACGAAGGCCGAATACAAGTTCGAGGCTGAGAGCTGCGGTGTGCTGAGTGCCATACACGAGCAGAGCGCCGACATCAACCGCGGCGTGGAGCGCGAAGATCCGATGGACCAGGGCGCCGGAGACCAGGGCATGATGTTCGGTTATGCCACGAACGAGACGGAGAGCTACATGCCCCTCTCGCTGGCCCTGTCGCACCGCATCCTGACGGTGCTGGCCGACATACGCCGCGAGGGTAAGGTGATGACTTACCTGCGTCCCGACTCCAAGAGCCAGGTGACCATCGAATACGGCGACGACGGCAAACCCGTACGCATCGACACCATCGTGGTATCGACGCAGCACGACGACTTCATCAGCGGCGACGACCAGCTGAAGGCCGACGCCGAGATGCTGGCACGCATCCGCCACGACGTGGAGCATGTACTCATGCCGCGCGTCATCGAGAGCATCCATACACCCGAGGTGCTGGCCCTGTTCAACGCCGACATCAAGTATTATGTGAACCCCACGGGTAAGTTCGTCATCGGCGGACCCCACGGCGACACGGGCCTCACGGGCCGCAAGATCATCGTCGACACCTACGGCGGCAAGGGCGCGCACGGCGGAGGCGCTTTCTCGGGCAAGGACCCCTCGAAGGTGGACCGCTCGGCCGCATACGCCGCACGCCACATTGCCAAGAACATGGTGGCAGCCGGCGTGGCAGACGAGATGCTGGTGCAGCTGAGCTACGCCATCGGTGTGGCACAGCCGGTGAGCATCTATGTGAACACCTACGGCCGTAGCCATGTGGCCCTGAGCGACGGCGAGATAGCCCGCAAGGTGACCGAACTGTTCGACCTGCGTCCGCGCGCCATCGAGGAGCGCCTGAAGCTGCGCAACCCCATCTACGAGGAGACGGCGGCCTACGGACACATGGGACGCGAGCCTCGCACGGTGACGAAACACTTCGGCAACCGCTACGCCGGAGACCGCACGCTGGAGGTGGAACTCTTTACGTGGGAGAAACTGGACTACGTAGACACGGTACGCAAGGCGTTCGGCCTTTGATAAACGGCGTACGGACAATACGAAGGAAAGACTGCGCATGGATAACATACGTACGGTATGCGTTTACGCCGCATCGAGTGCCCGGGTGGCCCAATGCTACGTGGATGCAGCCCGCTCATTGGGACGGATACTGGCCGAACGCCGTATCCGTCTTCTTAATGGAGCCGGCTGTACGGGCCTCATGGGTGCCTGTTCGGATGCCTGTCTGGCGGCCGGCGGGCAGGTGACGGGCGTCATACCGCGCTTCATGGTGGAGCGCGGATGGTGCCATGCGGGACTGAGCGAACTGGTGGTCACCCCCGACATGCACGTCCGCAAGGAGACCATGGCGCGGCGCTCCGACGGCGTGATAGCCCTGCCCGGCGGGTGCGGCACGCTGGAGGAACTGCTCGAGATCATCACCTGGCGCCAGCTGGGACTCTACGGCGGACGCGTGGTGATACTCAACGTGGAGGGATTCTACGACCCGCTTATCGCCATGCTGGAGCGCACCGTGGAGCAACGCTTCATGCGCGGCGAGGACACGGCGCTGTGGAGCGTGGCGCGTACGGCCGAGGAGGCCGTGGGGCTGTTGGCAGGCGGCGCCGGGCCGGAAACGGAGGGCGGCTTATGAGAGCGGCGCTCCCCTACCCTTCGACCGACAGCGTGCAGGCTGCGGCGGTTTGGGAACCGCCCTACCGCTACCAGGCCGTAGAGACGGATACGGGTACGGTGTACCGCAAGATACGCCTCACGCCCGAATACGTCCTCCGTTCGCTTCCACCGGACGCTACCCCCGCCCAGCAGGATTCGGCCATACAGGCCCATTTCCGTCCCAACATCGTGGCCCCGTCGGCCCGCCCCGACACGCTGAGCCTGCCGGGCCTGAAGGCGGAGCCTTTCCGCGTACGGACGCAGACGACGGACTGGCAGAAGGGCTACTTCAACGGACGGCCCTACTTCCACGAGGAAGTGCGCATTGTGCAGCCGGGTATGGCCGGCGACCCCCTGCCCTACAAGCTGCAGCGCGACGACTACGTGACGGGGGCGCTGCTGCTGAGCTTCTTCTTCATCGTGCGCATCCTGGTCCGTTCCCACGACTTCCTGGTCCGGCAAGTGAAGAACTTCTTCTACTCCCGCGAACGCGAGGACCTCTTCGACCGGGGTACCGAGTCGGAATTGGGCGGTCAGCTGTTTCTTGTGTTCCAGACGTGCGTGGTGCTGGGCATCCTGTTCTTCGACTATACACAGACCTACCTGACGACCGTATTCCGCGAGATTTCGCCCTATCGCCTGCTGGGTATCGACATCGGGCTGTGCATGCTCTACTTTGTGCTGAAAACGGCGGTGTACAGTCTGGTGAACTGGGTTTTTTTTGACAAAAACAGGATGATGCAGTGGTTGGAATCCTACTGGCTCGTCGTGCTGGGCCTGGGTGTAGTGCTTTTTCCGGTTGTGCTGCTGGTCGTTTATTTTGCCCTTCCCATGCCGGTTCTGTGGGGTGTGTTCGTAACAGTTCTTATCTTGTCTAAATTATTGTTGTTATATAAGGTCCGTAAGATTTTTTTTACGAATAAAAGCGGTTATGTGCGATTATTTATGTACTTTTGCACCCTTGAAATACTTCCAGGGCTTGTTTTGTGGCGGGCGCTGGTGTCCATCAACCAAAATCTTGTGGTAATTTTTTAGTACAGTATGATAAAAAAGATCCTCGTATCGCAACCTCAGCCTACTTCTGAGAAATCTCCCTATTTCGACATAGCGGCAAAGTATGGTGTAGAGATGACGTTCCGACCCTTTATCAAGGTGGAGCGGCTCACACCGAAAGAATTCCGGCAGCAGAAGGTTTCGGTACTGGACCATACGGCTGTTGTCTTTACATCGCGTACGGCTGTCGACCATTTTTTCGGTCTTTGCAAGGACATGCGCGTCGAATTGCCGGATGACATGAAGTATTTCGGCATTTCGGAGATTGTGGCACTCTACATACAGAAGTATGTGCAGTATCGCAAGCGCAAGGTTTTCTTCGGCTCCACGGGTAAATGGCCCGATTTGGTGACAGTTATGGCCAAACACAAGGCCGAGCGTTATCTGGTGCCCCTGAGCGATGTACACGACGACAAGATTCAGACCATGCTCAGCGCCAAGAACCTGAAGCACACGGAGTGTTGCATGTATCGCACCGTGAGCAACGATTTCGGGCCCGACGAGCAGTTCGACTACGACATGCTGATATTTTTCAGCCCTTCGGGTATCGACTCGCTGATGAAGAATTTTCCCGCCTTCGAGCAGGGCGAGACGGTTATCGGCTGCTTCGGTGCCGCTACGGCCAAGGCTGTGCGCGATGCCGGCCTGCGCCTCGATCTGGAAGCGCCTTCGGTGAAGTCGCCCTCCATCACCGGCGCGCTCGACATATACCTGGAAGAGCATCAGGCCTGACAACCTGCAATTGATTGTGCGGCATACAGGGGATGTGTGCCGCTTTTGTTTCTTTTCAGACAGCAATGGAAATCTCTATACCGCAGACATTTCAGAAAAAAGAGCGCCTCTGTTCGCAGCGGGCCGTCGAGACGCTTTTCGGGAGCGGCAGCCGTTCGCTTTCCGCCTTCCCCCTGCGTGCCGTATACCGCAGGGCCGATGCCGAAGTACCGGTAGCCGTGCTGGTAAGTGTGGCCAAAAGGCGCCTTCACCACGCCGTAGACCGCAACCGGGCCAAGCGTCAGGTGCGCGAAGCCTACCGGCTCAACAAACAGATTCTGTGGAAAGCGCTGGCTGAAAGGAATGCCGCGGAAACGGCGGGCAGTCCGCTTCCGTCCTCGTTGCACGTGGCCTTCGTATGGCTGGCCGAGAAGCCCTGCCCTACCGCCCTGGTGGAGAAACAGATGCGCACACTGTTGCACTGCATAGCCGAGCGGATATGAAGCCACTGTACACCGTTTTGCGCCGTTGGGCGGTCCGTGCGCTGACGATGCCCATTTTGTTTTACCAGCG
>CATXZX010000032.1 GCA_958404085.1 uncultured Prevotellaceae bacterium
AGCACAACCTTGCCAAGGTTGGGGTCGCGAGTTCGAGTCTCGTTTTCCGCTCTTTTATATCATATATTTGAATTTTCAGTATGAATTTGAATACTGAAAGTTTTTATCTTGTATGAGATGAAATAGTATTTGTTTATGAATTTATATATTCGCTATTTTAATGAAGAGGTTTTAGTCTCCAGTATTGATGAGGCTATTGAGTTTATTTCTATCGTAATCGGAATTCCTGTGGATGAGGCTTTGGTCGAGGATTTGGATAATTTCGTGAAAAGTCCGGTGTGTTATCCAAAACGTTACAAGGTCAGACCTCGTGTTTATTTCATTGTGATTAAAACTCAGGCAAATTCATTGGAAGAATTCAAGGCGAATAAGAAAGATGAAGCAGAATCACAGGGATGTGGTGAATGCGAAGTCGCCAGTTCGAAAAAAGATTATAAGTCTGCTATGTTGTCTATGGAAATAGAGGGATGGTACGAGGGGACGATATTGTTCAAACGTGTGGTTCCGATACCCGGTACAGGTAAATTCCAATATAAGGATACGCGTTTCGTAGCTCAGTTGAAGGCCAAGAGTGGACAGCATTGTTATGATAGAATTGTTGATCACTTGAAGAATCGGCAGGATGTGGATTTAAGAAGTCAATTTCCGTCCGCAAAAGGAAGAAACTTTTCTTATGTGTATTTGGGAGAGAAACGTCCGGAGCACAAAGATTGTTGATTGTAATTCACTATTTGCATTTTAATAATAGTGTTGTAATGCTTGATAGAGGTTTACGACATGTTGGCTTTTAATGTTAGAATTTCTGTTAAAATACTCTAATGTTATTCAGGTGTTCTAAAAGATTTGTATCTTTGCCGCATTAAAAGAAGAAATAGAATATGAAAATAAATAAAATGTCTCCTGACTTCATTTTTGAGACAAGCTGGGAAGTTTGTAATAAAGTGGGAGGTATCTATACGGTATTGTCTACTCGTGCCAAAACTCTTCAGAGTATGATGCTCGATAAGGTGCTTTTCATAGGGCCGGATGTGTGGCTTGAGAAAAAGAATCCGTTGTTTGAGGAAGACTTTACGTTATTGAATGACTGGAAAACGGCATTGCAGGGAGCTAATTTGAAAGTACGAATTGGCAGGTGGCAAATACCGGGTTTCCCGATTGCGATATTGGTTGATTTCCGTGATTTTTTTGAAGAAAAAAATGCTATTTATGCGGAGGCCTGGTCTGATTTCAAAGTTGATTCTTTGCATGGCTATGGTGACTATGACGAGGCATCGATGTTTTCCTATGCGGCAGGCCGCGTAGCTAAAGTGATTTGTGAGAAATTCTTGCGGAATCAGAAGGTGGTCTATCAGGCTCATGAATGGATGTCGGGATTGGGTATGCTCTATATAAAGAAGCATTTACCATGGGTTGCGACGATTTTTACAACTCATGCGACGAGTATCGGACGTTCGATAGCAGAAAATGATAAGCCGTTATATGACTATTTTGATGGTTATAATGGGGATCAGATGGCGCGTGAGTTGAATATGGAGTCGAAACACAGTATAGAAAAGCAGTCGGCAATACATGCGGATTGTTTCTCGACGGTGAGTGAGATTACAAACAGGGAATGTGCGCAGTTGTTGGAGAAACCGGCTGATGCCATTTTGATGAATGGTTTCGAGACTGATTTTCTTCCCCGGGGACGTGCCTTTCCGATGAAACGGAAAAAAGCGCGCGAGCAGATGCTGAATGTTGCAAACTGTTTGATGGGAAACTCATTGGATGACGATACGTTGATTATTTCACTGAGTGGCCGAAATGATTTTCGTTGTAAAGGAATAGATGTCTTTGTAGAAGCATTGGCGCGTCTCAATAAGCGAGGTGATTTATCGCGAAATGTTTTGGCATTAATAGAGGTTCCATGTTGGATGAAAGAAGCGCGGAAGGATCTTTCCGAGCGGTTGGGAGAGAAAAAACGATTTGAAACACCGCTTGACACTCCAATCATTACACATCAACTGCATAACATGGACGATGATCGGATCTTGAATCTGATAAAGAGTCATCATCTGTGGAATAAGCCGAATGATCGGGTAAAGGTGATTTTGGTACCTTGTTACTTGGATGGTAATGATGGTATTTTCAATACACCTTATTACGATTTGTTGATAGGAAATGATTTGTGTGTGTATCCTTCTTATTATGAACCTTGGGGGTATACGCCGTTGGAGAGTGCGGCCTTCAAAATACCTTGTATTACGACGAATTTATCAGGCTTCGGATTGTGGGTCAATCAGTTAAAGAGGCATGAAGGTACTTTGGAGGATGGAGTACGGGTAATACCGCGTACAGATACCAATTATTTCGAAGTTGCTGATGAAATTGTCAATACGATTCTCAGGTTTAGTCAAATGACAAACGATGAAGTCGTTCGAATACGTCAGAATGTTGGAAAAATAGCCGAAAAGGCGCTTTGGAAGCACTTTATAAAGTATTATAATGTGGCTTACGATATCGCATTGCAGAAAATGACGATGCGGATTGCAACAAATGAGAAAAATGTATAAAAGAGATAGTTATGAATGTAAAAGTAAATTGTGCGAATACTCCTAATTGGAAGTTTGTAACTGTAAGATCACAAATACCGGAAGCACTGAAGAATTTAGAAGAACTGTCGCGTAATTTATGGTGGTCTTGGAATAGTTCCGCTATAGATTTGTTTCGTAGTTTGGATAAAGAATTATTTAAAGAAGTTGGGCATAATCCGGTTGAACTGCTCAACCGTTTGAGCTATGAAAAGTTGACAGCTTTGTCACAAGATAAGGATATCATGAAAAAGGTGAAATCCGTTTATGCGGATTTCAGGGAATATATGGATGTTAAGCCGGACAGTACACGTCCTTCTGTGGCTTATTTTTGTATGGAGTTCGGATTGAGTCATGTTCTGAAAATATATTCGGGCGGTTTAGGTGTTTTGGCTGGCGACTATTTGAAGCAGGCTTCAGATAGTAATGTAGACATGTGTGGTATCGGATTCCTTTATCGTTACGGTTATTTCACACAGTCGCTTTCCATGGATGGCCAGCAGGTCGCCAACTATGAGGCACAGAACTTTGAACGTCTTCCCATCGAGAAAGTGCTTGATGAGAATGGGAATCAGATGATTATTTCTGTACCTTTCCCTAACTTTATCGTACAGGCCAATGTGTGGAAAGTAAATGTGGGAAGAATCAAACTTTATCTGTTGGACACAGATAATGAGTTGAATTCGGAATTCGATCGTACGATAACCCATACGCTCTATGGAGGTGATTGGGAAAATCGTTTGAAACAAGAATATTTGTTGGGTATCGGTGGTATGCTGATGCTGCAGAAATTAGGAATCAAGTCCGATATATACCATTGTAACGAAGGACATGCTGCTTTGTGTAACGTGCAGCGTTTGGTTGACTATGTGGAATCGGGATTGTCTTTTAATGAATCTCTTGAATTAGTTCGTGCATCATCGTTGTATACGGTGCATACACCGGTTCCGGCTGGACATGATTATTTCGATGAAGCGCTGTTCGGCAAGTATATGGGTGGATTCCCGCAGAAATTGGGTATTTCGTGGGAGAAATTCATCGGTTTGGGTCGCACAAACCCCGAAGATCATAGCGAACGTTTCTGTATGTCGACATTCTTGTGCAATACTTGTCAAGAAGTGAATGGCGTTAGCTGGTTGCATGGTAAAGTAAGCCGTGAAATGTTCAACGGCATTTGGAAGGGCTATTATCCGGAAGAGAGCCATGTCGGTTATGTTACAAACGGTGTCCACTATCCGACGTGGGCTGCTAAAGAATGGAAAACATTGTACGCAAAGTCTTTTGATGAAACATTCTACCAAGATCAAAGTAACGAGAAACTTTGGGAAGCCATTTATCAAGTTCCGGATGAAGTTATATGGGATACCCGTGTACGCCTGAAAACGAAATTGATAGAATATATCCGCGGTCGTTTTAGAGAATCGTGGTTGAAGAATCAAGGAGATCCTTCCCGAGTAGTTTCTTTGCTTGACAAGATTAATCCCAATGCGCTGTTAATAGGTTTTGGTCGTCGTTTTGCTACGTATAAGCGTGCCCATTTGCTGTTTACAGATTTAGACCGTCTTGCAAAGATTGTCAATAATCCGCATTATCCGGTTCAGTTCCTCTATACAGGTAAGGCACATCCCGCCGATGGTGCCGGTCAGGGACTCATCAAGAAGATTTTTGAAATTTCTCAGCGTCCGGAATTCTTAGGAAAGATTATATTTTTGGAGAATTACGACATGCAGCTTGCACGTCGTCTGATTTCGGGAGTCGATATTTGGATGAATACGCCGACCCGTCCTTTGGAGGCATCCGGAACTTCCGGCGAAAAGGCTTTGATGAATGGTGTGGTCAATTTCTCGGTGCTTGACGGATGGTGGCTTGAAGGTTATCGTGAAGGTGCCGGATGGGCTTTGACAGAAAAACGTACTTATCAGAATCAAGAATACCAGGATAAACTCGATGCTTCTACGATTTATAATTTATTGGAGCGTGAGATAATTCCTCTTTATTATGCATGCAATGTCAAGGGATATTCGGAGAATTGGATTCGTACAATAAAGAATTCGATTGCACGAATTGCGCCTCATTATACAATGAAGCGTCAACTGGATGATTATTATAGCAAGTTCTATAATAAAGAATATGAACGTTTCAAGATATTAAGCGCAAATGGTTGCCAGAAAGCCAAAGAAATAGTAGCATGGAAAGAATTGGTGGCAGAACGCTGGGATTCTATTCACGTCGTTTCAACATCCGCAAGCGAAGACTTGGTAAATTCCAATCTGACAACCGGAAAAGAGTTTACGGTAACCCATGTTGTTGATGAGCAAGGCCTTGATGATGCAATAGGTATCGAAATGGTTGTTATCGGAACAGATAAAGACAACAAAGAACACGTTCTGTCCGTTGTTCCCATGAATGTCGTGAAACGTGAAGGTAATCTGTTTACATTCCAGTTGACACATAGTATTGATGTGGCCGGATGTTTTAAAGTTGCGTTCCGAATGTATCCTAACAATAGTATGTTGCCCCATCGTCAGGACTTCTGCTATGTTCGCTGGTTCTAAGGATGCGAAACATTCCGTGAATACCTGAACTAATAATGGCGTGTGTATATGATTGATTCATTCCACACGCCATTATTCTTTGGTCTTTTTTGATTCTTGCGGATTTTCCCGAATCATTCGGTTTGCAGGCTGATTATCCGATAATTGTGATGAGTGGCCGGTACGATTTTTTCAATGAGATCAGTGTATCGTAATTTAATGGTAGATGTATTTACGCAGGGATGACAACCGAAATATGCTGTGTTCAGCAGATCGCGGTCGATAACCAGCAATACATTTTTCTGAATGTTGTTTATCAGTCCCATGGGTGAAACCGCGCCCGGACGGATGCCCAGTAGTTCCATCATATACTCTTCCCCAACAAAGGAGAGTCTTGCGCACCCCAGTTCCTTTGACAGGTATTTGGTCTTGAAAATTTTATCGCCGGGAAGCATAAGCAGATAGAACTGTGTCTGTTGGCGATTGCATAAGAATAGGTTTTTGCAGATCGGAACGCCGATACGTTGTTCGATGACGGCGCATTCTTCCATAGAGAATGCGGTTTCGTGCGTAAACGTCTCGTAAACTATTCCGAGGTTGTCTAAAAACTGATAGGTCCTTTTTTCCACATCACTCATCTCTTCAGTATATGGTGGATGACCTGTAAATCTTTTCATAAGTTATTTTTGGATTTATATCTGTTTTGTAATTTCGTACTGAATAGTTCCCGCAGGGCAATATGGATACCGTTTGCAAAAGATTCGTGGATGTATATAGAGTCTGTAGGACAATTCTGAGTACATAGATGACATTGAATGCAATCTTGTTCTTCGATTGGCAGTATGACATCGTTCTTTTGAAAAATGTTCATCGGACAAACTTTCATGCATCTTCCACATCGGATGCATGAGGTCGTATTCAGAAATACGATTTTGTCACCTGCAACCCTGTCTTTTCCTTTTAGACGAAAGGTAACACCCTGTTTATATTCCGTAATGGCCGTTTGGTGTATAGACGAAAGCGGATTTAGCTTATATTGTAGCTTTTCTGCAAATAATCGGGCTTTGAACAGATCGTTGGCGTTGGGCCTGTTTTTGTTGCATCCGTCTAAGAGGACCCAAGGACCTGTCCTGTCATAGCCCACGCACGAGAATTCGTCTACAAGGTGTGCATGCTGTTGCTTTAGAATTCTTTTCAGTGCTTTATGATAACAGCCTGTGAATGGGCTGCCATGGGTGGAAAAAATAAAAACCTTTTTCCCTTGCAGGAGTAATGATGAAACAAAACGTTGTAATCGGATGTCGTGTTCTGCAAAATGGATGGCAGATCCGAATCCAATCAGGTCGTACGCGCCCAGCTCCGTATCGGTGGGGCGGGTGTCTATCGAAACCAGTTCGGCTGATAGTACGGCAGCCATGCTTTCGGCAATTTTCAGCGTATTTCCGTTGTAGGTCGATGCGTAAAATATGATTGTCTTCATTGTGTGGCTTTTTTGCAATATCTGAAGTTTATCATTGCCCAGTTTGAGAAGACAAAGTTAAGAGGTTGGGTGGCGAGTTCAAAATGAAAAACCATGATTTTGCCACGTACAGTCGATTTTTGGCAACTTTGGCGTTCTAGACGGATATTCCGGGCCAGCTTTTTTGATTCCGGAAGCCTGGATTTTAAAAAAGCTGGTCCGTAGTACATACGGCCAGTATCCGGGCCATACGTTATCACAATCAGCAAGTTTTATTTTACCACTCTTCTATTTGTGAACACTCTGACCGATTACCGAAATGTTAAATCAATGTATGGAAAGGTGTTTTGTTAGCCAAATAAAGCGTATTTGGGGATAAAAGTATTATCTTTGCGATGTCAGTATACCCATACCGAAAGTCCTGATGGGCAGAGGTTGGGCTGACATACATAATGATAAAAGGCGTTTTTGTACGCTTTGGTTTTGACGATCGATGAACTTCGCAACTTCAACTGTAAGTCAAAAACAAAGCAATGCAGAACGCCTCATGAGGTGTATCGTATACAGTACTTATTGGCATCGGACAATTTTGTTGTTCATTGTAATAGGTGCTTTTATATAGTTACACTGGCGTGGGGCTTTCGGCGTTGCTCGTTTCGACTTACAGGGCAATGCGAAGGCCTATCGATCGTGGAACGAGTGACAGAATAGGCTCTACGCTTTTTCGTATGTATCAAGAACAATTCTATTAATCGCCAATAAGGAGCCTTTGGCCTAAAATTGGAAACATCAATGAGAAAGTTCTGTTTTCTAATTGCATGGATGATGTCGATACAATTCGTATCTGCACAGCGCAAGACCGTAATCATAGAAGCTCCACAAAGCCAACTCCAAGATGACGGTATGGTTCTAAAACGAAAAGTTGCTATTGGCCGTTTTTCAAATGAGACCCAATATGCTAAAGGTATTTTCTACGACAAAGAAAATGACCCTATGGGAAAACAAGCCTTAGACATCCTATCCGCAAAACTTGCCTCCTCTGGTAAATTTATTTTATTGGAACGAAGTGATTTATCTACATTATTAGATGAATATCAAAAGAATGGGGGTGGTTCTTCCACTATCGGAGCCGACTATATGATTATTGGTTCTATTACAGAATATGGTCGCAAGAACACAGGTAAAAATGGTGTCTTTTCTTCGCAAAAGACACAAACAGTAGAAGCGGCAGTTTCTATCCGCCTTGTTGATGTTTCGTCTGGTTTAATAATCTATTCAGACGAGGCCAAAGGTTCTGCTGAACTTACTACAAAAACAACGATGGGAGTAGGTGGCTCTGCAAGTTTTGATGCGACCCTAAGTGACAAGGCCATTTCTGAAGCCATTGGGCAGTTGGTTGAGAACATCATCAACAAATGCACCGACAGCCCATGGAAAACCTATATTATATCTTGCGATAAAGATGGTACTCTTATAGCTGGTGGACGAAGTCAAGGGATAAAAGAAGGAATGACATTCGCCATCAAGACCAAAGGTAAGAAGGTAAAGAACCCACAAACAGGAATCATGATAAACTTGCCTGGAAAACAGGTTGGTACCGCGACCGTTGTTTCAATAAGAGGTGATAGCCCTGAAACGGAATATTCGTTTGTCACACTATCGACTTCAGAAAGTATTAATGACTCTACAATGGGTAACTATATTATTGAGCAAATAAAATGAAAAAGTTAATGTTGCTGTTCGTCATCCCTTTATTATTGATAGGATGCCGCGCCCACTTTCCTGTTGCACAAGAAAGTGGCAAAGAAGACATTGCATATCTGTTGTTTGTCAGTTCAAACCAATATGCTGGTAAAAAAATCCAAGTAAAAGTGGACAACAATACTCCTTTTGCGGCCAAGGTCGTAAAAGCGAAAAAGGCCAATCGCCGTGGTTCTCAATATGGAATTGCAGTTGGGACAAGAACACTTACTGTTTCTTATGATGGCAAGAATATTTATCAAAAGAAAATCTTTGTATCAACCCAAGAAGTTAAACAAATCATATTACCATAATGAAAAAGTTAATGCTATTTGGAGTTATTATTGCACTTTTTACTTCTTGTAACTCTACTAAGACCTTATATTCATGGTATGATTATGAGGATGCCACTTATCAGTACAGCAAAAAACATACTGACGGGCTAAAGGCTAAGATGATGGAACAATATCTCAAGTTAATACAAAAGCAGAAAGGAACTCGTAAGGTTGTACCTCCTGGCCTTTATGCAGAGTATGGCTATGCTCTTTATAAGAGTGGTAAAAAAGAAGAAGGTTTGGATTTTCTCAGACAAGAAACCAAACTTTATCCAGAATCTGAAACTTATATCTCACGAATTATTAAACAACTTGAGAAATGAAAAAGGTTTTATTAATATTGCTAACGGCCATTGTCGTTGCATCTTGTTCATCTACAAAAACCATGGGTGAACAATATCCTGCCATGTATGAGGAGAAACCTACTACTATAGCTATTATGCCTCCAATCAATCAAACAACTCATGCTGAAGCCAAGGACTACTTTTACACAACCATGTATCTTCCTCTATGCGAGAAAGGCTATTATGTGTATTCTCCTTATTTGACTATGGAGATGTTCCAGCAAGAAAGTGCTTATGATGCAGAAAACTTCTTGGAATCAGATTTATCCACCTTTCGAAATGTACTTGGCGCAGATGCAGCAATGTTCACAATTATCAAAAGTTGGAAACGTAGCAACATTGGAGGAAAATTGACAGTTGATGTTGAATACATACTTCGTTCAACAAAGACTGGGCAAACTCTATACACGCGTGAGGGTAACATAAAAGTAGACACCAGCGTAGATGGTGGAGGAGGTACTTTCGGTGCTTTAGTTGGTTTGGTCGCAACAGCTATCAATACAGCTGTTACAGACAAAGTTATTGCTGGTAGAAAATGCAATGCTTTCGTTTTGTCAGACCTCCCTGCTGGAAAATATTCAGAACTTTACGGAAAAGATGCCAAGAATCCTGCTGGAAAGAAAGTCGTAAGAGCAACTGTAAAATAGAGATTGCTTAGGGAGGAGTGTATTTATATGTACCCTCTTGAACAGTATATCTTCAGAAAATCTTGAT
>CATXZX010000033.1 GCA_958404085.1 uncultured Prevotellaceae bacterium
GAAGGAAAATCAATATCTGGACGATTCCGATCCCAATAAGTTCATTGCCAAGATGGGTGCCGAGGCAATCTATGATTTGCTGACCCGTCTGGATTTGGATGCGCTCTCTTATGAATTGCGCGACCGCGCCAGCTCCGACTCTTCGCAGCAGCGTAAGAGCGAGGCGCTGAAACGTCTTCAGGTCGTGGAGTCGTTCCGTGCCAGCCGCGACCGCAACCGGCCGGAATGGATGATTCTGAAAATCATTCCGGTTATTCCTCCCGAATTGCGTCCGCTCGTTCCGTTGGACGGTGGCCGTTTTGCCACTTCCGACCTCAACGACCTTTATCGTCGTGTGCTGATTCGTAACAACCGTCTGAAGCGACTGATCGAGATAAAAGCTCCTGAAGTAATTCTCCGTAACGAGAAACGTATGTTGCAGGAGGCTGTCGACAGTTTGTTCGACAATTCGCGCAAGAGTAGCGCGGTCAAGACCGAATCCAACCGCCCGCTTAAGTCTTTGTCCGACTCGCTGAAGGGTAAGCAGGGACGTTTCCGCCAGAACCTGCTGGGTAAGCGTGTCGACTACTCGGCACGTTCGGTTATCGTTGTCGGCCCCGAGCTGAAAATGGGCGAGTGCGGTCTGCCTAAACTGATGGCGGCCGAATTGTACAAACCGTTCATTATCCGCAAACTGATAGAGCGCGGTATCGTCAAGACCGTCAAGAGCGCGAAAAAGATCGTAGACCGCAAGGATGCTGTCATCTGGGACATCCTGGAATATGTGATGAAAGGTCATCCTGTATTGTTGAACCGTGCCCCGACACTTCACCGTCTGGGTATCCAGGCATTCCAGCCGAAGATGATCGAAGGAAAGGCTATCCAGCTTCATCCGCTGGCATGTACGGCATTCAACGCCGACTTCGACGGTGACCAGATGGCTGTCCACTTGCCTTTGAGCAACGAGGCCATTCTGGAGGCCCAAATGCTGATGCTTCAGAGCCACAATATTTTGAATCCGGCCAATGGCGCCCCGATTACCGTGCCTTCGCAGGACATGGTGCAGGGACTTTATTACATTACCAAACTGAGACCGGGAGCCAAAGGCGAGGGCCTGACATTCTATGGTCCCGAAGAAGCAATCATCGCATACAACGAGCGTCGTGTCGATATACATGCTCCGGTGAAAGTCGTTGTCAAGGATTTGAATGAAAACGGTGAGTTGGTTCAGAAGATGACCGAGACATCCGTCGGCCGTATCATTGTCAATGAAATTATCCCCGAAGAAATCGGATATGTGAATACCATTATTTCGAAGAAGTCCCTGCGTGACATTATTTCGCGTGTTATCAAGGCCGTTGGTATGGCCCGTGCATGCGAGTTCCTCGATGGTATCAAGAATCTCGGTTATAAGATGGCTTACGACGGCGGTCTGTCCTTCAACTTGGACGATATTATCATTCCGGCCGAGAAGAAAGACATCGTTCAGCGCGGTAACGACGAGGTTGACCAGATTATGATGAACTACAACATGGGTTTCATTACCGACAACGAGCGTTACAATCAGGTTATCGATACGTGGACACACGTTAATACCGACCTGAAGAAAACGTTGATGAAGCAGATGACCGAAGCCGACCAGGGATTCAATGCCGTGTTCATGATGCTTGATTCCGGTGCCCGTGGTTCGGCCGACCAGATTGCACAGCTGGCCGGTATGCGTGGTCTGATGGCTAAACCGCAGAAGGCCGGTGCCGAAGGGGCTCAGATTATCGAAAACCCGATTCTTTCGAACTTTAAAGAGGGAATGTCGGTGCTTGAATACTTTATCTCAACGCACGGTGCCCGTAAGGGTTTGGCCGATACCGCTTTGAAGACGGCCGATGCCGGATACCTGACGCGTCGTCTGGTCGATGTATCGCACGATGTGATTATCAACGAAGAAGACTGCGGAACATTGCGCGGTTTGGTTTGTACGGCTTTGAAGGATGGTGATGAAATCATCTCTTCGCTCGGCGAACGAATCCTGGGCCGTGTGTCCGTACACGATATCATCCATCCGACAACCGGCAAACTGATTGTGGCTGCCGGAGAGGAAATCACCGAACCGATAGTCGCCGAAATCGAGAATTCGCCGATTGAAAGCGTCGAGATACGTTCTGTATTGACGTGCGAAAGCCGTCACGGAGTATGTATGAAGTGTTACGGTCGAAACTTGGCTACCAGCCGTATGGTACAGAAGGGAGAGGCTGTCGGCGTTATCGCGGCACAGTCTATCGGTGAACCCGGTACACAGCTGACGCTCCGTACGTTCCACGCCGGTGGTGTGGCCGGTAATGCTGCCGCAAATGCTACTATTGTTGCAAAGAACAAATCGCGTCTGGAATTTGACGAACTTCGTACGGTCGATATCGTGAATGAGGACGGTTCGGTAGGCAAGGTTGTTGTCGGTCGTTTGGCCGAAGTCCGCTTTGTCGATGAGAATACCGGAATTGCTTTGTCTACGCAGAACGTTCCGTATGGTTCGCAGCTGTTCGTCAATGACGGCGACGTCGTAGAGAAAGGCACGGTTGTTGCCAAATGGGACCCGTTCAACGCAATTATCGTGACAGAAAACGCCGGTATTGTACAGTTCGAGGACGTAATAGAAGGCGTTACCTATCGTGTCGAAGAAGACGAGGCAACAGGTTTACGCGAATTGATCGTTATCGAGTCAAAAGAAAAATCCCGTGTGCCGTCCTGCCATATCGTGGATGAGAATGGAGAACTCATACGTACTTATAACTTCCCGATCGGCGGTCATATCGTGATAGAGGACAATCAGAAAGTAAAGGCCGGCGAGACCCTTATTAAGATTCCTCGTGCTGTCGGTAAGGCCGGTGACATTACCGGAGGTCTGCCCCGAGTTACGGAATTGTTCGAGGCACGCAATCCGTCCAATCCGGCTGTCGTTTCCGAGATTGACGGTGAGGTGACGATGGGTGCTGTAAAGCGCGGAAACCGCGAAATCGTCGTAACGTCGAAAGTAGGCGATGTACGTAAATACATGGTGCCTCTGTCAAAACAGATCCTTGTTCAGGAGAACGACTATGTACGTGCAGGAACGCCGCTTTCCGACGGTTCCATCACACCGGCCGACATCCTGGCTATCAAAGGCCCGACGGCTGTTCAGGAATATATCGTTAATGAAATTCAGGACGTATACCGTCTGCAGGGTGTGAAGATCAACGACAAACACTTTGAGGTCATTGTCCGCCAGATGATGCGTAAAGTTCAGATCGATGAACCCGGCGATACGCGCTTCCTGGAACTTCAGGTAGTCGACAAACTCGACTTCGCCGAAGAAAACGACCGTATTTGGGGCAAGAAAGTCGTAGTCGATGCCGGAGATAGCGAGACGATGCGTCCCGGTATGATTGTGACGGCGCGTAAACTGCGCGATGAAAATTCGCTTCTGAAGCGTAAGGACCTTCGTCTGGTCGAGGTGCGCGATGCCATGGCTGCTACCTCTACGCAGATTCTGCAAGGTATAACGCGTGCAGCGTTGCAGACAACCAGCTTCATGTCGGCCGCATCCTTCCAGGAGACCACCAAAGTCCTCAATGAGGCAGCTATCAATGGCAAGGTAGACCGTCTGGAAGGTATGAAGGAGAACGTAATTTGCGGTCACCTGATTCCTGCCGGAACCGGTTTGCGCGAATTCGCTAAAATCTCGGTAGGCAGTAAAGACGATGCCGATAAATTAGGATTGTCATCTTCCGGTAAAAAGAACGTACAGTTCCCCGAGGATTGATAACGTCATGAACTGAAAATAATAGTGAAAGAGAGATTGCGTCGTTGCGATGCAGTCTCTCTTTTTTAGGTAATAATACGTAAAAAGAAATCCGATGATTCATTTACAATCCAATGGAAATATATTCGCAAGGCGATTTCCATTTTTAGTTTATTGTTTGTTGTTGTTTAGTGTGCAGGGTGCATACGCACAGGCAATCTATGTTTCTCCCAAGGGCAATGACCGTTGGAACGGGAGCGAGCGTCGTCCTGTCGCTACGTTTGCCAAAGCACAGGAACTGGTCCGTCAGAAGTTGCCTTCCGATGTTCCCGTCGAGGTCATATTCGAGGATGGAACGTATTATCTGCCCTCGAGTGTCGTTTTTACGCCCGAGGACAGTCGTGCCCTTTCTGCTGCGGTAACGTTCAGGGCGCGGCATCGTGGCGGTGCCGTTTTGAGTGGCGGCCGGGAACTCTTTCTGAAGTGGAAACAGCTTCCGGATGCGGTTTACGAGGCCACTGTTCCCGTCGGATTGACCATCGACCAGTTGTATGTAGATGGAAAGAGGCAGCGGATGGCCCGTTTCCCGAATGTGAGCCGCGATTCCGGAAACAATGTATTCGATACTTGGCGTCTCAGCCATCGTGTCAGCTACGATCCGTCCATGGATCCGCTCGATAAGAAACGCGTTGCCGGATGGAAAAATCCAGTCGGCGCTTATCTCCACGCCATGCATCCCTCCTTGTGGGGCGACATGCATTGGCAGGTAACGGGTGTAGCTCGCCGCGATTCCTTGCTGCTGGCCGGTGGGTGGCAGAACAACCGTCCTGCACCGATGCATCCTGTCTACCGGATGGTCGAAAACGTCCGTGAGGAGCTGGATGAACCCGGCGAGTGGTACCACGACCGGTCTGATAATAAGCTCTATTTCATTCCCGATGCGGGAACGAACCTTGCGAAAGCCAAGATTGAAGTCGTTCTGCTCGACCACTTGGTGGAATTCAACGGAACGGCCGAAAGTCCCGTTACGGGAATTCATTTGCAAGGCTTTACGTTTCGCCATACGAACCGTAAATTTATGGAGAACCGCGAACCATTGTTACGGTCCGACTGGACGATTTACCGCGGCGGTGCAGTCGTTTATAACGGAGCTGAGGACTGTACGCTTACCGATTGCGAGTTCGACCAGACCGGGGGCAATTCCATCTTCCTGAACAACTACAACCGGCACGTCGCCATCGAAAGGTGTTACATTCATCATAGCGGTGCCAACGGCATCGCCTTTGTAGGCGATCCGGATGCTGTCCGGAATCCGCTGTTCCGATACGGCCGTCAAAACTATGCCGGACTCGATTCCGTTTCCGGTCCTAAGAGCAACAATTATCCGCAGGAGTGCCGTGTGTCGGACTGTCTGATTACGATGACCGGTCGCGACGAGAAACAGACCGCTCCGGTGCAGATATCCATGTCCTATCGCATTACCGTCAGTCATTGTTCCATTTACGATGTCCCCCGTGCCGGAATCAATATCAACGAGGGCACTTTCGGAGGCCATCTCATTGAGTATTGCGATGTTTTCAATACGGTTCTGGAAACGGGTGACCACGGAAGTTTCAATTCCTGGGGACGCGACCGCTATTGGACACCCGGTGTGAACGAATTCCATGCCCATGTTCTTCGCAATCCGGCTATGACCTGGTGGGATATGCTCGAACCCAACACCTTGCGAAACAGCCGCTGGCGTTGCGACCACGGATGGGACATCAACCTCGACGACGGTTCCAGCCACTACCGTATTTACAACAACGTATTGCTGAACGGCGGGCTCAAGATGCGCGAGGGGTACGACCGCATAGCCGTAAACAATGTGATACTCAACAACAGTCTGCATCCCCATGTCTGGTTGCCCCATAGCGGCGATGTCTTTATGCACAATATCGTCTGTACGGCCTATCAGCCGGCAGCCATGCAGAGCGCCCTGACGGATACCTCCAAGTGGGGCGAGACGCTCGACTACAACCTCTTTGCCTGTGACGACGGTCAGAAACTGCGTTATCGTAAAAACGGAACCGACGCCCATTCCCTTACCGGCAATCCTCTTTTTGTCAGTCCGCAGAGTGGCGACTATCGTGTCTCCCCCTCGTCTCCCGCATTGCGCGTGGGTTTCCGCAATTTCGGAATGGATGATTTCGGCGTACGCGTACCTTATTTACGGAAGATAGCCAAGACTCCCGAATGGCCGGTTCTTTCCGCTGTTTCCGCTTCGGTTTCCGGTGACCGTCCTGTCCGGAAATGGTTGGGCGCATCCGTTACGGTTCCTCAGAAAGACGAGTTGTCGGCCTACGGTGTGGCGTTCGACCGGGGTGGCATCGCATTTTACCAGGTCGTTACCTCTTCGGCGGCTTATCGCGCGGGCATCCGCAATGGCGATCTGCTTCAGAGTATCAACGGCCGGCGTATTTCCGGCTATAAGGATTTGGAGGTTTATCTTTCGGAACTCGATGATACGGCTCCCGTTCAGCACTTTTCACTCATTCGTCGTCAGGAAACGTTTCATGTCGATGTGCCTACCGGAGTCGTGAAGTCTGCTGAAAGCACAGCAGACAAGTAGTTCCGTTTATAGAATGCAAGCGGCGAAGTTTTTTTATCGGTCTTATACATCCACGTGATGTGAAGCATTGAAAACGAAATTCTAAGGTTCCCCAATAGGGCATTTTTGCTTCTTTGTAAGTCAGCGAAGTGTTTGCGATAAAAAAATCTTCACCGTTGCATATTTTCATTTGTGAGAATGGATGCGGTATAGGTCAGTCTATGGAACGGATTTTGGCAAATTCGCACCATCCCAGTGTGGAACGGTATTCATTGATGTTTTGGTTCGGAACGTAGAGTGTACATCGGTGCTTGTTGACTCCAGTCAGTGAATTGGCTGCCAAGATCGGTGGCTTTTGTGCGTAACAATAAATAGTCCGGAGGTTGTTTCTTGAATTCAAGGCATAATCTTCGATACTATTGACGGTAGACGGTATGTTCAAGTTCCTTTTCTGTGGAGAACAGAATAAAAGCGTTGTGCATGTTTTGTTGAGCAGCACATCTTCTCGGTTACACAAGTATGGATTCTTTTCGTCTACTTCAATTCTTTTCAGTTTGTTACAGCCAGCGAATGCCTCATAATCTACGAATCGGCATTGAGCTTGTATGTAGATTGATTTTAGCGAGATACAACCCTCAAATGCTCCACCTCCAATCCGTTCGATGTTTTTGGGAAGAATAATTTTTTTCAATTGTACACTTTTGTAGAACGTATAGTTCGGTAGTGTATATTTCTCTTCGGTTTGCAGTTCCGCATCACTCAAGTCCAGCGTATTCAGATTTCCATCCCATTCGAATCCGCATAATTCACGTAGATAATCTAAATCTTTGTTGTTGAGCGGTCCGCTTAGTGTGAGTTCGGTTAACTTTTTCGCTTTGTAACGTGGAAATAGTTGCATAAGTATACCGGTTTGCTTCAGATGGACGTTTTGATGTCGTGAGTCGGATAAAAAATTGGAGAAAAGAAAGTTTAGAGCTTTTTTGAGTGAGTTTGGAATCATGTATTTTGGTTGTTTAGCACTTGTTGGAAAGGGAGGCGTTAAGGACGCGTGCCGATTCTTTATTTTTATGGGTAACTGTTTTTTGTACGACAAAAATAGGTCTTTATTTTTGTTAATTGAAAGTTTGTATAGTTCCAAAAAGTTTACAATCGGTTTTAAGGAAGTGTTATGTGATTATATTGTAATCATTGCTCCTTTTTGTCCATCGTTTGTTCCTCATGTTTTTGTGGGGAACAGCTTTCCATGTTTTCAGACAAATCTTTGAAAAAATTGTATTCCAGAATGGTGGAGATGCGTTCGAGCATTCGGGTATCGATAGATTCCTTGTTGAAAATCTTGTATACGTTAGCCCGCGTACAATATAGGGCCGAAGCAAACTGTGTCACGGTCATACCTTTTTTCAGAAGATTCAGGCGGATAAGTTTTCCTATGTGCATGAATACCTTTGCAACTGGTGCCGGATCCCGACCTGGCTGTGTGTTAAATGTCTGGAAACGAAAAGGCGCGGGATTCATACACTTGCTTATCTCTCGCTATCAGGCCTTCGCATTGCCTACTATTTTAAGATAAGCAACGCAGAAAGCCCACGCCGATAAGTATATAAAAACAGAGTTCCGCTCCATTTTTTTGGAGATGAAACTTGATTTATATCCATATCACGTGAGGCGCCTTTGTTGCAGATGTCTTAAAAATAGTATTCAAAGTTGCGAAGTTTGATAACAATAAGACACGTGCGTATATAACGCCATCCGTTTTTACCGTCATACACCCGCCCACCCTTGGGCTTTCTGCATGATGGAGTTGCAAATATACGTGTTTTTTGCGAAACAGCGCAATATTCAGTCTTAATAGCCTTGTTTTTTCAAAAAGCTGGCTTCTTTTTCTGAATGCGGGCCTCCTGTTTTTAAGATGTAGGCAGGTCGTGTTTTTTTGTATGCCTGCTATTTGAATGGAATGGGCACATGGCCGACTCTGTGAAGGCGGCATCGGCTATGTGACGTGCAGAGTACAGACGGCATTCGCTGCGGGTAAAATTAAAAACGGGTGTTCATTTGCTGTTGCGCTCGTCTTTTGCTATTTTTGTCGTACGAATTTAAACAGACGAAGCAATGAAACGATCAGTTACGAGTTTTTTGGGCTTTCTTTTTGTGTGGATTGTTGCCGTGGCTGGCGGGCGCGAAGCCGATAGTACCGGATTCGTTGTGCGGGTGGGCGATATGGCTCCCGACTTTACCCTGCGTACGGTCGACGGTTCGCAGGTGTCTCTCTCGGCATTGCGCGGCCGCGTGGTGATGTTGCAGTTTACGGCCAGTTGGTGCGGTGTGTGCCGTAAGGAGATGCCGTTTATCGAGCGCGAGATTTGGCAGAAGCACCGCACCGATACGTCGTTCTGCCTGATAGGTATAGACCGTGACGAACCGCTTGAGCGGGTGAAGGCTTTTGCACGGCAGACGAAGGTCACTTATCCGCTGGCCCTCGATTCGGCCGCAGTGGTCTTTTCGCGCTATGCCCTGCCCGAATCCGGTGTGACGCGCAATGTCCTGATTGGCCGCGACGGCCGTATCGTGAAGACCACACGTCTGTTCAACGAAACGGAATTCCGTTCGCTTGTCAAGGCCATCGATGCCCTGTTGAAGAAAAAATGAGCGGTTCAACGTTACGCTTGTCTGTTTTGCAATCTCCGATTCGAAATAAATCCCATATAGTAATGAAAAAAATAGCGCTGCTGTGTCTTTTTGTCGGTTGTGTGTTTACGTCCATGGCCGAAAATGTCCGTCCCATCACCTCGGTAGCCGTACGTGTGGCCCCTTGGTTGAAAGGTAAGGTCAAGGCCGTCGAAATTCCGGCGGACAACGGAAACGATGTCTATGAATTTTATACCGAGGATGGCCGTCTCGTCATCAAGGCCAATTGCATGCCGGCAGCCGGTATGGCGCTGAATCACTATCTGAAGCATTACTGCAAACGGCATTTCAGCCTGACAGGTACCAATCTGGCTCCTGTCGACGAACTGCCTGCTGTGGAGCGGCCGGTCCGCAAGGTTTCTCCTTTCAAGTACCGGCATGCGCTGAACTTCTGTACCCAAAATTATTCTGGGGCTTTCTGGACGTGGACGGAATGGGAACGGATGATTGACTTTATGGTGCTGAACGGCGTGAACCTCACGTTGGCTACAACCGGACTCGAACAGGTGTGGTACAACACGCTCCGCCAATTCAACTTCAGCCACAAGGAAATTATGGATTTTCTGCCCGGACCTGCTTTTAA
>CATXZX010000034.1 GCA_958404085.1 uncultured Prevotellaceae bacterium
CTCACAGCTCCTCAACCTCATCCGTAACGGGTGAAACGATTTGTACCTCGACCGCATCGAGGGCATCCGGCCGGGCGGGGCTACCTTCGAGGCCGACCCCTCGTTTGATGCCGGTGCCTACTTCCGCCACAGCTTCGGCATCTACGGCGGACCCGACCTGCGTCCCGAACACGTGGTCATGGAGGTAGACGCGCCGCTGGCTCCCTACGTGAGGAGCCTGCCCCTGCACCGTACGCAGCGTACCGAGGCTTTGGACGGAGGCCGCCTGCGGGTGGAGTTGGACGTGGCCCTGACGGACGACTTAGTGGCCGAACTGCTGTCCTACGGCCGCCACCTGCGGGTGGTAGCGCCCCGGGCACTGTGCAACCGGCTGTACGAAGAGGCCCTAGCCGTCGTGAAAAGCTACCGGAAGGGCCCTGCGGAAGCCTCAGACTGCTAAAAACTGTAAAAAAACGCGCCGCGGCGGACATTCGCGGACAACCCCGTCCGGAAGAGGTCGTACCTTTGCATTGTCATTCCGGACATGACGAGAGAACTAACAAACCATTTATCATTAACCAAACTAAAACCTTTAACAGCCATGATTAATTATTCGATTATCCCCCGCAAGAACCCTGTAAACAAAGTCACGATGTATCACGCCCAGGCACAGACCGTCGCTCCGGTAGACCTCGTATCGCTGGCCCAGGACATCAGTTCGCAGTGTACCGTAACCATCCACGACGTGAAGGCCGTCATCTCGGCCTTAGAGGAACACATCACCCGCAAGTTGCAGAACGGCAACTCGGTGCGCCTGGGCGACCTCGGCTCGTTCCACGTCACCTTAGTGGGCAAGGGCGCGCCGACGGTGGCCGAACATACGACCGACCTGATAAAAGCCGTCCGCGTACGCTTCGTGTGCAGCAGCCGCATGCGCAACGCCTTCCGCGTAGACAACGGCGTCATCGGATTCCGACGCATCGGCGTGGTGGAACTCCCGGCCGAGGAGGATAAGAATCCCGACGATACCAAGCCCGAAGAAGGCGGAGGCGGCGAAGTGTCGCCCGAGCAGTAGGCGCGGCCGTAACCCTACCGTGGCGGCAGGACGCAGCGGCATCCCCGCCACGGTTTCTCCCCGATGAACCTTAAAAAACTAATACCATGAAAGCAGAAAAACAAAAGAGCTGGGGGCTGGTCATACAAGCCCTCATAGCCATCCTGACAGCCCTTTCGGGCGTACTGGCCGGCTGCCAGTTGCAATAGCGCGGCCAGGCTGGAAACAGCGGGCGGGCGGCATCCGGAAGGAAGGGCCGCCCGCCTTTTGGGGCAGCCAGACAAAATTGAAGGCCGAACAGGGGACGTTGTGGAAAAAAACGTATCTTTGCATCCATCTTTGTCTCCTATATAAATGAATAACCTATAATCGGAATGAAGAAATTCGGAAATTTGTTTTTAGCCCTTTTGATGCTGGGCGCCCTGTCGGTACGGGGAGCGGTGGTCGATACGCTGGCCGTTTACAGCAAGGCCATGAAGAAGAACATCGAAGTGATCGTGATAACTCCCCAGAGTCCCCGCAGCACGCCGTACCCCGTCGTCTACATGCTGCACGGCCACGGCGGCAATGCACGTACCTGGATAACCCTTAAGCCGGAGTTGAAGGAAGCGGCCGACCGCGACGGACTGATATTCGTATGTCCCGACGGAGCGGACAGCTGGTACTGGGACAGTCCGAAGGATTCGTCCTACCGCTACGAGACCTTTGTGTCGGCCGAGCTGGTGGCGTACGTGGACAGCCGCTACCCCACCGTAAAAGACCGTTCGGCCCGCGCCATAACGGGCCTGAGCATGGGCGGGCACGGTGCCCTGTGGCTGGCCTTCCGCCACAAGGATGTGTTCGGCGCGGTGGGCAGTACGAGTGGGGGTGTGGACATACGCCCGTTTCCCGGCAACTGGGGCATGAGCAGGCTGCTGGGCAGCGAGAGCGAGAACCGGGACGTGTGGGAACAGCACACGGTCATCAACCAGATAGACCGCATCCGCAACGGCGAGCTGGCCATCATCGTGGACTGCGGTTACAGCGATTTCTTCTTCGAGGTGAACAACGACTTCCACCAGAAACTGCTGAAGTACAAAATCAACCACGACTTCCTGGTGCGCCCCGGCGCGCACAACGGCGACTATTGGAAAAACTCGATGGATTACCACATCCTGTTCTTCAAGAAATTCTTCCGCAAGGGCCAGGGCCGGAACTGAGCCGGCGGAATACTTCCATTCTATCCGGTTCATTAAGTCCACAGTCCGCGTCACCGAAAAAATGTCTTTCCGGTGGCGCGGACTGTATTTTAAGACAGAAAGACAAATCTGCATACTTCTATTCGTTAAGATTAAGATAATAAAAGGTGTAAACATTCTTACATGTCGGCATATAGACTTTGATTTTTTTATTTTTCTTTGCAAATAAATATCAAGTTGATAATCGGACTAAGAGGTTTATGAAAAAAGATCGTGTACGGATGTTGTTTGAGAGTCTCGGATTTTGTTGATTCAAATCTATTTTGGAAGATTAGGCTGAGACCGGATAGGCAGAAGTATCTCCCCGCACGTATTCTAAGTTTAATTTGATTTTAAAAAAACCGTTGAGGGAGAGCGGAATTTGTTAGCGTATGAGAATACAGAAAAAGATGAGTGGACGGTTGTATCGCCTGCTGACAGCCATGGCAGTATTTTTGTTTGTGGCGTGTACTGAAGGAGATAAAAGAACGTTGGATTACATTCCTGTAAAGATGGGTGATAAATGGGGGTATGTGAATCGCGAAGGAAAATGGCTCATCACTCCACAGTTTGAGAAAGCCTATGCCTTTCGGGATGGATGGGCCGTAGTGGCGCGCGAGGACGGCTCCTATGCCTTTATCAATACCGACGGAAAGGTGATGAACGATGTGTGGTACAAGGGTGTTACCCACTTTTCGGAAGGAAAGGCATGGGTGATAGTTGAAAATGCGGCTCCGGTGTTGATTGATACCAAAGGAAAAATTCTGGCTGAGGTTCAAGAAGTTGATGTCGTATACAATTACTCAGATGGTCTGGCTCCGGCTTCGGTAAAGGACGAACAGAGCGGAGAAGTCCGTTACGGTTATCTGGACTCTAAAGGAAAATGGGCCATTTCTCCGCAGTTTGAAAATGTCGGTGTATTTGCGAACGGTCGCGCTTGTGTGGTTCGAACCAATTCAGAAACCGGTAGGAATGAATACGGCTACATAGATGTTTCGGGTAAATTGGTGATACCCTATCAGTTTTCGTTCGGTTCGTATTTTAGAAAGAACGGATATGCTGTGGTAGAGATAAGAAGCGGCAACGAAAACAAATGGGGATTGATAGACCGCGACGGACACTATGTCATTACGCCGCAGTTCGGCGATTTGAATGACGACGGCGATGAACTGACGTGTCGCTTTGTAGGTTCGGACCTGTACGGCCGTTGCGACCGGAAAGGAAAAATACAAATGAATCCGCAGTTCAAGAGTTTGAGTTCTTTTAACGGTGAGAAATTGGCTCCGGCCTCGTTGAACGATGAAAAAGCGGGTTATGTGGACAAGGAAGGCCATTTTGCCATTAATCCGCAATTCGATTATGCCAGTCCATTTCTTGGAGACATGGCTATCGTGAGGGTAGATGAAAAGTATGGATTTATAGGAGCTGATGGAAAGTATCTGGTAAATCCGCAGTTTGACGATGTGGATGGTGAAGTTATCAGTATCTACCTTGGAAAGAAAATCATGGACTTTGTAAAAAGTGACTATTTCGACGTGACTTCCATTGCCGAAAAAATCAAGGAGGGACTGAAAGAAGGGGGCATGATGGGGTACACCCTTGGCATGACCGTAGGCGAACTGATAAAAAAAGCTGGTATGGAAGAGAATCAAGTGATGACAGATTCGCAAATGCCCACCCGTTTGTTCTATAATGAGTCGTGGATGCCGAAAGCCAGCCTGAGTCTGGATATGCGCGGCAACTTTTTTGAATCCGTATCGGATGGCTGGTGGGGTTACGAGAATGTGTTCGATGCAAAGCGGTATCCTGTTAGCATGGAGTGTACGGTGGCCATCAACGACAGCGAGAAAAAAGACAAGTTGCCCCAATTGTTCGAAGCCGTTAAAAAAGTGTTTCATGCAAGGGAAAATGGAGAACAAGATTCGGTTTTCGCCGTACAAGGTAAATATCGGTTTAATATCAGTTATGACAACGAAGGGGTTCACATTATAATTTCAAAGAAAGATGAAAACAGAAGTGTTTAATAAATTTATTTTGGCGTTGTGGGTTGCGGCGTTGTGGGTCGTGACGGGTATGGCTCAAGAACAAGAAGAACAGTTGCCTATCATTAATCCTTATCCTGATATACCGTTTTTTGCTGATGAATACAGTGCGTTGAAATTGTTTAAGACAGAAGATGCCGATGCACAAAGCGGTGTAGCCTTGTTTATGGAGAAAAAATATGCCAATGCCGTTCCCTTCCTGCAACGGGCGGCCAAACAGGGTGACGGTCTGTCCATGTCCTTGTTGGGTTTTATGTATGGCAGTGGCCTGGGAGTGGAGAAAAGCGGACAGATAGCACATAACATGTTAGAAAAAGGCATACAGGCCAAATGTCCGTTGGCGCATTGCTACAATGCTTATTTTTATATAAATGACCAAAAGATAAAAGAGGCGGTGGCTGAGTATGAGAAAGCCATCAGCATGGACGGAAACTGTGCGTTGGCCTATTACATGTTGTCGCGTCTGTATTGGTATGCCGGGAAGTACGACTTGTCTGTATCTTATCTGGAACAAGTGAATGAGTCTGGAGTACCTGTACCGAACGTGTTGGGACGGTTGTACGCTGAAGGTAAGGTCGTGTCTCCAAATTATGACAAAGCATTCAATTACCTTACAGTTGATGGTTGGCGTTATACTCCATCCGAACAAATGTTGTTGGCTCAGTTGTATTACTACGGCCGTGGAGCAGGAACAGAAAATTTTATAAAGAAAATGCAGAAGAGCAGCAAATATACCAAGCATTACTTTAAAGATGGAGAAAGCGGCCGGGCCAGCATAACAGATGCGTTGATTATTCTGGAACGCTTGGTGGCTGACGGTTATACACCGGCAACAGAACTGTACAATAAGGTAAAGGCGGAACACGAGGAACGACATGCACAGGCCAATGAACTTACGCCAGTGCTGTTCAGCGATGCTGCCAGACGTTATATTCAATCATACAGGCTTCCCAACAAACCGGCCATAGAAAGTGCAGGGTTCGGCGAGATAGTGGTGACAGCCCGCGTCTCGTCGTCAGGACGTGTGCTGAGTGCCAGCTTGAAAAGCCGCGTGTTGCAGCGTCTGGATGAGGATGCGTTGAATTTGGTTCGGGGTATGCCGGCCTTGAAACCCGGAACTCGAGGAGGTTTTCCGGTCGATATGGTTGTAGATATAGGCATCAGGTTTTTTCCGTCTTATTCGGTAAAGTTCAAAAAGTGCCTGCCGGCACAATAAGCATACGTCAACCTGTTCAAGTCTGACAGAAAGCCATTTTAGGAATGCAAATGTTCCTAAAATGGCTTTTATGGGTTGTAAACATCGATAATTCGAATCTGGAGCTGTAATAAGAAACTCCTGTAACCGATATTCTGGAAAAATACTTGTCATTCTTCGCCCCCTGCCGTCCGATAAGTCGATATTTATGAGTAATTTTGCAGCAGTCGCGGCGGACCGGGTCCGGAGCAAGGGCAAAACCCTTTCCCGAAGGCCCTGCGTACCGCCGGTTACCCTGATTGATAATAAATAAAAACAAAATAAGAAAAAACGCATGGAATACAATTTCAGCGAGATTGAGAAAAAATGGCACGAGCGCTGGAACAGCGACCATACCTACCGTGTGACGGAAGACCCGTCGAAACCCAAGTTCTATGTACTCAACATGTTTCCCTATCCGTCGGGCGCCGGCCTGCACGTAGGTCACCCGTTGGGCTACATCGCTTCGGACATCTATGCCCGCTATATGCGGCAACGGGGCTACAATGTACTCAACCCCATGGGGTATGATGCCTACGGACTGCCTGCCGAACAATATGCCATACAGACCGGACAGCATCCGGCCGTGACGACGGTAAACAACATCAACCGCTATCGCGAGCAGTTGGACAAAATCGGTTTCAGTTTCGACTGGGACCGCGAGGTACGCACCTGCGACCCCGCTTATTATCACTGGACGCAGTGGGCCTTCCAGAAGATGTTCAAGAGCTATTACAACAACGACCTGGACAAGGCACGCCCCATCAAGGAACTGGAAGCCCACTTCGACCGCATGGGTACGGAGGGGCTGAACGCCGCCTGCACCGAGGAACTGCACTTTACGGCCGCCGAATGGAAAGCCATGGACAGCCTGCGCCGCCAGGAGGTACTCATGAATTACCGCATAGCCTACGTGGGCGAGATGATGGTGAACTGGTGTCCGCAACTGGGCACTGTGCTGGCCAACGACGAGGTGGTGGACGGTGTGTCGGAGCGCGGCGGCTATCCCGTGGTGCAGAAAAAGATGCGCCAGTGGTGCCTGCGCGTGTCGGCCTATGCCGGACGCCTGCTCGACGGCCTGGAGACGATAGACTGGACCGACTCGCTGAAGGAGACGCAGCGTAACTGGATAGGCCGCTCCGAGGGTACGGAGGTACGCTTCCGCGTGAAAGACAGCGACTGCGAGTTTACCATCTTCACGACCCGTGCCGACACCATGTTCGGCGTTACCTTCATGGTACTGGCACCCGAGAGCGAACTGGTGGACCGGCTGACGACCGACGGACAGCGTGCCGAGGTAGCCGAATACCTGGACCGCACGAAGAAACGTACCGAGCGCGAGCGCATCACCGACCGCCGTGTGACGGGTGTGTTTACCGGTTCGTATGCGGTGAATCCCTTTACGGGCGACGCCATCCCCGTGTGGGTGAGCGACTACGTATTGGCCGGTTACGGTACGGGCGCCATTATGGCCGTTCCGGCCCACGACAGCCGCGACTATGCCTTTGCCCGCCACTTCGGCCTGCCCATCGTGCCCCTGATAGAGGGTTGCGACGTGAGTCAGGAGAGCTTCGACGCCAAGGAGGGCATCGTATGCAACTCGCCGGCACACCCTGTGGCCGAAGGCGAATTCAGCCTGAACGGCCTGACCGTGAAAGAGGCCATCGCCGCTACCAAGAAATATGTGGAGGCCCACGGTCTGGGACGCGTCAAGGTGAACTACCGCCTGCGCGATGCCATCTTCAGCCGCCAGCGCTACTGGGGCGAGCCCTTCCCCGTATATTACAAGGACGGCATGCCTCAGCTCATTCCCTCGGACTGCCTGCCCCTGGAACTGCCCGAGGTGAGCAAGTTCCTGCCCACCGACACGGGCGAGCCGCCATTGGGCCACGCCACACGCTGGGCCTGGGACACCGTGGCGAACTGCGTGACGGAAAACAGCCGCATCGACCACAAGACCGTGTTCCCCCTCGAACTGAATACGATGCCGGGCTTTGCCGGTTCGTCGGCCTACTACCTGCGCTACATGGACCCGCACAACGGCGAGGCGCTGGTGGGTGCCGGGCCCGACAAGTACTGGCAGCAGGTGGACCTCTACGTAGGCGGTACGGAACACGCCACGGGACACCTCATCTACAGCCGCTTCTGGAACAAGTTCCTGTATGACTTAGGTTACAGCGTGAAGGAAGAGCCTTTCCGCAAGCTCGTCAACCAGGGCATGATACAGGGCCGCAGCAACTTCGTGTACCGCATCAAGGACACGAATACCTTCGTATCGCTGGGCCTCAAGGACCAGTACGACACCACTCCCATCCACGTGGACGTGAACATCGTGCAGAACGACGTACTCGACGTGGAGGCCTTCCGCCGCTGGCGTCCCGAATACGAGACGGCCGAGTTTATCCTGGAGGACGGTCACTACGTGTGCGGCTGGGCCGTCGAGAAAATGTCGAAGTCGATGTACAACGTGGTGAACCCCGACTACATCGTCGAACGCTACGGCGCCGATACACTCCGTCTGTACGAGATGTTCCTCGGTCCCATCAACCAGAGCAAGCCTTGGGACTCGAACGGTATCGACGGTTGCGCCCGTTTCCTGCGCAAGCTGTGGGGACTGTTCTGGAGCCGCGACGGCCGCTCGCTCGTCAGCGACGAGGAACCCTCGCGCGCCGAACTGAAATCCATCCATACCCTGATCCGCAAGGTAAGCACCGACATGGAGAGCTTCTCGTACAACACGTCGATAAGCGCCTTCATGATATGTGTGGGCGAACTGGCCCAGCTGAAATGCGGCAAGCGTGCCGTACTCAGCCAGCTGGTGGCCCTGATAGCACCCTTCACGCCCCACGTGGCCGAGGAACTGTGGGAACAGTTGGGACAGACGGGCAGCGTATGCGACGCGCCGTGGCCCGTGTATGACGAGAGTTACCTGAAGGAAGACACCGTCACCCTGAGCGTGTCGTTCAACGGCAAGACCCGTTTCACGATGGACTTTGCCGCCGATGCCTCCAACGCTGACATCGAGCAGGCGGTGCTGGCCTCGGAGCAGGCGGCGCGCTACCTGGAGGGAATGCAGGTGGTGAAGGTCATCGTAGTTCCCGGAAGAATCGTAAACATAGTACTGAAGAAATGAAACCCGTACAATTAAAAATCAATCTGTTCCAGGAGTTCCGCGATTACCTGCTGATAACCTTCGGACTGGTGTGCTACGCCGCCGGATTCACCGTATTCCAATTGCCCTACCACATCACGACGGGCGGCGCGGCCGGTCTGGGAGCCGTCATATTCTATGCCACGGGTTTCCCCTCGCAGTACACCTATCTGCTGGTGAACGTAGGGCTGCTCGTAGCGGCCATCAAGGTACTCGGCATCAAGTTCTGCATCAAGACCATCTATGCCGTTTTTATGCTTACTTTCCTGCTGGGAATGGCCCAGGAACTGGTGCAGTACATGGGAACCGGAGGCCTTTATGAACTGAGCGATCCCGAGGGATTTCCCATGATTGTGGGCGACCAGGCGTTCATGGCCTGCGTCATCGGAGCCATGCTCGAGGGTCTGGGCATCGGCATCGTGCTGCTGAACAACGGAAGCACGGGCGGAACGGACATCATAGCCTCCATCGTAAACAAGTACCGCGACGTGACCATCGGCCAGATCATGATGCTCTGCGACATCGTCATCATCAGTTCCAGCTTCTTCCTGCCCAGCGGTTCGTGGGAGCGCCTCATCTACGGCTACGCCACGCTCATCATCATGAGTACGGTACTCGACTACGTACTCGACCGTGCCCGTCAGTCGGTGCAGTTCCTCATCATCTCGCGCCGCTATTCCGACATAGCCGAGGCCATTACGGCCACCGGACGCGGCGTGACGGTACTCGACGGACAGGGATGGTATACGAAGAACGAGCAGAAAGTACTCGTTGTGCTGGCCCGCAAGAGCCAGTCGTCCAATTTATTCCGGATTATCAAGGCCATCGACGACAATGCCTTTATCTCGCAGAGCAAGGTGATAGGCGTGTTCGG
>CATXZX010000035.1 GCA_958404085.1 uncultured Prevotellaceae bacterium
GGGTCGACGGGGAATCCTTCATCGCTCCGGTTGAACTCCGAGAAAGAGAAGAACGGGTAGCGGGGTGCATCGGGATTGTCGGGGTCGGCCGGCTCGAGTTCGCTGTTGTCGGTGCTGTCTACGCGGAAACGGATGTACTTGTAGGGAGCGCCCAGATCGATGGCCTTCGGCGAATAATAATCATATATATCTGCGGCGGTAGGCAACGTATCGGGAGCCTCGGGCATCATGGCCACTTCATTAAAGTTGGTGCCGTCATTCGAGACCATAACGGTAATCTGGGTCGGGCGGTTTTTATTATAATGATAACGTTTCTTGCAATATACGGCTATCTTCTGCAACGGTTCGTCGAGTGCTACCTGCAAATAATGGGGTTCGCCGACGCGTTCCCGCCAACTGGTGTGGAAGAATGTTTCATTATTGTTGTCGATGAGGCCGGCAATCGGGCCTTCGGCAGAGGGCGCGTTGGTACTGAGCTGGTCGACACGTTTGATGTAGAACTTGGTCCAATAGCCAGCGGCCGAGTCGGCACGGGCCTCGGAGAGGGCCGCGCTGAACGCTGCGGTCAGGCGGCGCTGAGCTTCGGCGGCCTTCATCTCGTCTATCTTGTCGAAATCGGTAAATTCCTCTATGTACCAGCTTGCATAATAGTTGTGTGCGTACCAGCCTGCCAGGGTGCCTGTCACGCCATTGCCGCTGCTATGGCCCGACACATGGTAAGCATCGGTACTGCCATCGGTAGGTTCCGCGCCGTCCTTGATGTAGAAAGTGCCGTGTCCGTTCGGCCAGAAGCTCTGTGTGGTAGCAGGCGTAGCCGACACGCTCGTAAATCCGTTCAGGTAAGTGTCATCCTTCAGGCTCTGGACGGCAAAAGTTCCGTCCTCCTGCTTGACGAACCGGAAAATGAACGAAATATTGTTGCGGTCGATAGTCGTCCACTTGACGGCCGTATCATCCTTGAACCAGGCTTTTTTCTTCTTCTGTACGGTTTCGAACGGTGTGAAATCGCTCACGATGTAGTAACAGCCGCCGTCGCGGGGCATGCTGAGGCTTTCGGTCATGGCCTTGAACGTCGCTTCGATGTTGGCGGCGGCAGCCTTGAGCTGTTCGTCCGACGAATTAGGATCGACCAGCAGGTCGCCGGCCGTCTCGATGGCTTCCTTGTAAGCGGCCACGGCCGTGGAGTCGCAATAGCCTACACCCGTTCCGGCCACATAGAAATCTCCGTAGCCGGCGTCTTCGTGCTTCGTCAGCAAATCGTTAAGGTCTTCGACAGGATTGTCCTCGTAAATCACTTCGTAAGCGTACCACGGATTGACAGCCGTACCTTCATTCACATTATCGACGGGATTGACGCCTCCCCACTGGGCTTTCGGATAATTGTCCCAGCCCCAGATGTGGTACAGGCCGTTGGCCGTCGTGGCCGACGTATAGTTGACAATGGTCAGGGCATCGCCGTTTTTCCAGTCCCAGGCCGGTATCTTGCCCTCGTTGGGCCATACGGGGGCGTCGGGAGCCCAGCCTTCGCCCTTTTCGAGGCGGGTATGTTTCTGGGCCGAGCCGAAGGTGATGGGCAGGGCGTTCTCTTGGTTCACCGTGAAGCCGTCGCCACCACTGAAATACAGGTTGTTGAACTCGCTCCGAAGGTAGTACATCGGCTCGCCGGTGTAGGGATTCGCGCCGGCAGCCTCCAGCACGATGACGTTCTCAATCGAAACCTTGTCGTTGTGGACCGCATAGCGCAGGTCGGGGGCGAACACATACTTTGTCGTGGCCTTTTCGGCACAGACATTCGTCAGGACGATCTTCATACCGTCCCGCAGGCCGGCCGCCGTGGTAATCGGCGCATCGGCTCTTGTCCAAAGGGCAAAAGCCTCCGTACCCCAGTTTCCGCAAAGCAGCATCAGTGCAAGGTAAAAGAGAGATTTCCGCATAAAAAATGATTTAGTTGTTAATAAAATAAGGTTGAATAATCTGACTGTTGTATCGGCACATCTTCTTACCTGCCCCGTCGGGCAAATGGCTGTGGAAACGACATCCCGCACGGGAGAAGCTATCGGTACAGGGACAAAGGTAGGTCTTTACGGAACAGACACGGTTTTTATTTTCGCACAAAACTTTGCAAAAATCGATATTCTATTCTAAACATCTTTTCTTATATTTGCAAATATTAATAGACCTATCGCCGATTATGAAGTATGCCGATTACCAGAATACCCTGTCGCTGAAAATGATATACGCCGGCTATTCCCAAGTGGGGAGGGAGTGGTGTTACCGGAATGTCATCAGCCCCTTTACGCGTATCTACCTGATAGACAAAGGACAGGCCAGCGTATACATGAACCGGAAGCGGTACGACCTGCACGAGGGCGACCTGTTCATCATACCCAAGTTCGTCTTTCACGAATACGAGTGCCCGGACAACATGGGGCACTACTACATCTGTTTCTTCGACCAGCTTATCGGCGGACGGAACCTCTTCGAATACGCCGACATCGACTACCAGCTGCCGGCCACCGAGGTGGACAAATACCTGATGAGGCGTTTTCTCGAACTGAACCCGGGGTGCAGCCTTTCCGACACTGACCCGCAGGTTTACGACAATCGCCCCGAGCTTTTTACCATCAACCGTGAACAACCGGCGGGCGAATTCAAGAAAGACATCGAAAGCAACGGCATCCTGCTCCAGCTGTTTTCAAAGTTCCTCAGCGAAAGAACCCTTTCGTTCTCCGGCTTCGCGGGCGCCGGTCAGCGGATGATACAAGTGTTCAACTACATCAACAACCACCTGGACCAGAAGATGACCATTGCCCGGCTGGCCGAAATCATGTGCGTCACCCCCGACCATTTCATCCGCATCTTCAAGCAGATAAACGGGCTGACGCCCAACAAATACATCCAGCGCATACGGGTGGAAAGGGCGCAGACGCTGATGCTTTCCTCCGACATGGACATCACCGAGATAGCCCGCGAGGTGGGCATGCCCAACCTCTCCCAGTTCTCCAGGTTCTTCCGCCAGCAGACGGGCGTACCGCCCAGCGTCTACATACAGCAGCGGCCCGCCAGACAGTCCGACGGGAAATGACGCCGCCCCACAAACGCAGCCATGCCGCAGCACCTTTTTACGGATGCTGCGGCATGGCTGTATGTTTGCGGGCGGCCGGAGACCGGCGTCCGTGCGGCTTACTTGCAGATAAGCAGGAAGTAGTTTTTCTTTCCGCGCTGTACAAGCAGATACTTGCCGGCTATGAGGTCGTCGGTCGTGATGATGCGGTCGAAAGCCTCCAGCTTTTCCTTGTTCAGGCTCACGCCCCCGCCCTGCACCATCTTGCGCATTTCGCCCTTGCTGGCGAAGCAGCGGGTCGTTTCGGCCAGAAGGTCGACGGCACGTGCCCCCGACAGGCTGTCGCGGCTCACCTCAAACTGCGGAACGCCCTCGAAGACAGCCAGCAGCGTAGCCTCGTCCAGGTGGAGCAGGCTCTCGCGGGTGGCCCGGCCGAAGAGAATCTCGGAAGCCTCGATGGCCATGTCGTAGTCGGCCTGTCCGTGTACCATGCAGGTCACCTCCTTGCCGAGGCGTTTCTGCAACAGGCGGCGGCCCGGGTCGGCGCGGTGTTCGGCGATGAGGGCATCTATCTCTTCCTTACGGAGCGACGTGAATATCTTGATGTAGCGTTCAGCCTCTTCATCGCCCACGTTGAGCCAGAACTGGTAGAACTTGTAGGGCGTCGTACGCTCCTTGTCGAGCCATACGTTGCCGCTCTCGGTCTTGCCGAACTTCTTGCCGTCGGCCTTGGTGATGAGCGGGCAGGTCAGGGCATAGGCCTCGCCGCCGCACGTGCGGCGTATCAGTTCCGTACCGGTGGTGATGTTTCCCCACTGGTCGCTACCGCCCATCTGCAGGCGGCAGTTCTTGGTCTGGTACAGATGCAGGAAGTCGTATCCCTGCAACAGCTGGTACGTGAACTCCGTAAACGAGAGGCCGTCGCTGGCCTCGCCGTTGAGACGCCGCTTCACGCTGTCCTTGGCCATCATGTAGTTGACGGTGATGTGCTTGCCTATTTCGCGGGCAAAGTCCAGGAACGAATAATTCTTCATCCAGTCGTAGTTGTTCACCAACTCGGCCGCATTGGGCGCATCGCTGTCGAAATCGAGGAAACGGGACAATTGTTTCTTGATGCACGCCACGTTGTGACGCAGCACCTCCTCGGTCAGCAGGTTACGCTCGGCGCTTTTGCCCGAGGGGTCGCCAATCATACCCGTCGCACCGCCCACAAGGGCCAGTGGCTTGTGGCCCGACTGCTGAAAGTGGCGCAACAGCATCACACCGCACAAATGGCCTATGTGGAGGGAGTCAGCCGTGGGGTCGATGCCCAGGTAGGCTGTCACCTGTTCCTTGGCAAGAAGTTCTTCTGTACCCGGCATCAGCTGATGCACCATGCCACGCCATCTTAGTTCGTCTACAAAATTCATCGGATGAGTTCGTTTATTTGATTATATGGGTTAATAGTTTGTCTCTAAACACTTGTTGCGTGCAAAAGTACGAATAAAATCCGAAACAAGCCGCCGTATCATTCAAAAAGGGGACCCGCCGGCAAATACCCCGCGGCACCGCCGGACCAGTTCCTGCGGCACCGTGCCCGTCAGGGCGGCTATGCGTGCATAGAGAGGCGCCAGGGCGTCGGCCCCGGCCTCGTCGGTCTCGGGAAACAGGCGCTCGGGCGGACAAAGGCGCAGCGCTTCGTCGCGGGCGGCAGGCCCGAAGCCCAGCGACAGGCCGGCCCGCAGCAGCATGGCGGCATGGGCGCCCCCGCCGCGGAACCCGTGTACAATCCAGCGGCCGGAGGGATGGAGGCGGCGCAGGCGGAGCAAGTCGTCCCAGGCGCGGACGCAGTGTATCACGAGCGGACGGCCGTAGCGGGCGGCCAGCACGGCCTGGGCCTCGAAACAACGCAACTGCAACCCACGCGGCGCGGCGGTCAGCCAGTCGAGGCCGCACTCGCCCACAGCGGCCAGGCGGCCGTCGCGGAGAAGAGCCTCCAGACTGGCCAGGCGGCGTGCGGCGGCCTCGTCTGTCAGGTACCACGGATGGAGCCCGGCCGAGCAGAGCATGCCGGCCGGCGGACAGAAAGCGGCAGGACGGTCGAGTACCCCGTCGGGCAGGTTGACCAGCGCGCAGCCGGCAGGTGCGTCGGTGCGGTGGGTGTGGCAGTCGAACAGGCGGTCCGTCATCGGCTGCGGCGCACCAGGCGCGGAAAAAGTTTGCGGATGCGCAGCAACGAGCGCGAAAGGCCTCCGCCGCCGATGACCAGCGTCACGGAACCGATGACGAGCGTCAGCCCCAGCAGGTCGCGCGGGGTGAGCGACTCGTCGAACACCAGCACGCCGATGACAAGGGCCGTGACGGGCTCAAGGGCGCCGAGGATGGCCGTAGGCGTAGAGCCGATGTAGCGGATGGCCGTCGTCGTACACAGAAAAGAGATGGCCGTAGGAAAGACGGCCAGCGCCACTAAGTTGCCCCACTGATACCACCGGGCGGGCATGCACAGGCCGCCACCGGCCAGCAGGCGGCCGGCAAACAGGAAGAGGCCGAAAAAGAGGACGTAGAGCGTCACCTTGAGCGTGGCGCTGTCGCGCAACCGGGTACGGTTTACCCCCACCAGATAGATGGCGTAGGTAAGGGCCGAGGCCATGGCCAGCAGCGTGCCGACCGTGCTGAGCGTGGAACCGTCCTCGGCCTTGTAGAGCAGACCCACGCCGCCCATGGCCACCGCTATGCACAGCCAGGTGTGGAGGGACAGCCGCTCGCCGAAGAACAGGGCCATGAGCAGGGCTGTCAGGATGGGGTAGACGAAGAGCAGCGTCGAGGCGATGCCCGCCGCCATGTAGTTGTAGCTCTCGAAGAGCGTAAGCGACGAAAGGGCCGTCAGCAGTCCCATGCCGACAAGGGGCATCACTTCGTGGCGCCGGAGCAGCAGGCTGCGCGGCCCGCGCCTTACACACAGCATGGCGGCCAGCAGGGGAATGGCCAGCAGGTAACGGAAAAACAGAACGGAGTCGGCATTCATGCCGGCCTCGTAGAGGGGGAGCGCAAACAGGGGGTTCATGCCATACGTGGCAGCGGCCACCGTGCCCAGCAGGTAGCCTTTGAAAGCAGCGTTCATGAAAGTATTCGTTGGCTTGGGATGGTGCGGATAAAAGGATTCGTGTCCCAACACCGGGGCAGCGGAGAGTACGCTCCCCGCTGCCCCGGTGTTGTCATTGTGTGTGTGCGTCAGTCTATCTTCACGGAACCGTCGGGCTGCACCGTGGCCCGGGTCACGAAGATGCCCGGTTCGGCACCCTCGGTCATGGCCTTCTCGTACACGACGGTGAAGGTAGTGGTCTGCTCGCCGAAGGTCTTGCCCTCGTTGAAGGCCACGTTGCCGGCCGGCACCGACTCGCTGATACAGTATTCGTCTATCGACTTAAACTCGGCTCCCTCGGGGATGAGTTTCTTGGCGGCGTCTATCTGTGCCACGATGGCCTTGGCGTCCAGCTTGCTCAGGTCGATGCCCTTGGTGTCCTTATACACGGGCGACTCGAACGTACCCACAACCGACTCCATGGGCATGACGCGGTTGTTGCCCACGATCATGAACTTCTGGCTAAAGGCCAGGTCTTTATCGTTCACCATCTTGACGGTGACGCTCTCCATGTTGTTGGCCATCTTGCTGGTGGTCTCGAACTTCATGTAATACACTTTGTAACGCGATGTCTCGATATTCTTCTTCAAGAGTTCGATGGCATTGGCATAACCTTCCTCGCTGTCGGCAGCGGCAGCCTGTCCCTTGGCGCCGCATCCCGCAAACAGGAAGAGCACGGCGGCAAAAAGCGGTAACAATAAAAATGTCTTGCGCATAATACGGTATTTGTTTATGGTTTATACGCGGTAAAAGTACAAAAATATTCGATACGAAACGCCAACGGACGGAAAAATAGCGGCAAATAGCCGCCGGCGGAACCAAAAAAACGGCGGTACGCTTGCCCGGAAGGGAGTAATTGGCTATTTTCGCCGTGCTATTTCAAAATATCTCCCAGCTATGAAGCTATCGCACCTCATCGGGGCAGCCGCCCTCAGCCTCCTTTCCCTTACGGCCTGCACACCGCAGAAGACCCTGACCGTACTGTCGTGGAACGTATGGCACGGAGGCCACTCGGAATCCTATCCCGGCAAGGGGTGCGAGGGCACCATCGGCATCCTGAAGAAGAGCCGGGCCGACGTGGTGCTGATGGTCGAAACATACGGCGCGGCACCGATGGTGGCCGACTCGCTGGGCTACCGCTACCACCTCATATCCAGCAACCTCTGCATCTATAGCCGCTACCCCATCGTGGAGACGTATGCCTTTCCGGACATCAGCGGATTCAACTTCGGAGGGGTAAGGATAGACGTAGACGGTACACCCGTCCGCATCTTCGACACGTGGCTGCACTACCTGCCGGACGAGCGCTTAGTCCCGACCGACAGGCCGGAAGCGGAAATCATAGCCTGGGAAACGGCAGGCACCCGCGACGACGAAATCCGCCGGATTCTATCCGCCCTGCGCCCCATGCTGGCCCAGACCGACAGCATACCTGTCATCATGGGCGGCGACTTCAACACCCACTCCCACCTGGACTGGACCGAGCGTACCCGCCACCTCTACAACCACAGAGGCGCCGTCGTACGGTGGCCCGTGTCGGCAGCCATGCAGGAAGCCGGGTTCAAGGACAGCTTCCGCGAACTGAACCCCGACCCGGCCAAGAAACTGGGCGTAACGTGGCTGACCGACGCCGACTCGCTGGAGACGGAACGCCGGATGGACCGCATCGACTTCATCTACTACCAGGGAAAGACCATCCGCGCCACCCGCTCGGAATGCTACGACAACAGCCTGGCCAAACCGTTCGCATTCAGGGGCGAACGCTTCTTCTACCCCTCCGACCACGGCTTCGTGCTGTCGACGTTCAGGTTGCGGAAATAACTATCGGAACCGGGGGCTACGGTTTCCCCCTGCGGAAGTTTGGTAAACACAGACGCATACCCAATATTTTACCAAGCGATAATAATTTAAAATAATACCCTTTTAATTACAGAGAATTTCGTATTTTTGGTTCGAAACATGCGATATTTGTTATTGTAGCTATTCATTGCAACCTAAATGGCAGGTTTCTACGAATAGCTATGTTCTAATACCTAATTCAATAACTTAATATATAATATTTTATGGACATATTTGAACAATTCACAGGATTATACCCCATAAGTAAAACGTTGCGTTTCGAACTCAAACCGATAGGAAAAACGTTAGAGAATATAGAGAAAAAAGGACTTATCGCTCAAGATGAACAAAGAAATCGTGAGCACCAAAAAGTAAAGGATATCATCGACCGCTATCACAAGCAATTTATCAAAATGTGTCTCCATGATTTTAAATTGAAATTAAACTCTGATGGCAATAGAGATTCTTTGGAAGAATACATTGATTTAATCTCCAAAACCAATCGAGGTGAGATAGAAGAAAAGTTTTTCGAAGAAGTCAAAAAAAATCTACGCAAGCAGATTGCAGGTGCTTTTAAGAATGGAGCGACATTTGGAGATTTGTTCAAAAAGGAGTTGATACAGAAGCATCTTATACATATTGCCGAGTCCGATGAGGAGAAAGCAATGATAGAGAACTTTGGCAAATTCACAACTTATTTCACGGGGTTCCACAAGAATCGCCAAAATATGTATTCCGAAGAAGAGAATTCCACTGCTATCGCTTACCGCTTAATAAACGAGAACCTACCAACATTCTACGACAACATGCGTTCTTTCGAGAAAATAGCGGAAAGTGACGTGGCGGCTCATTTTGAAAAGATAGAGGCGGACTTTCAAGAATATCTTAACGTGGAGCACATCCATGAAATGTTCCTTTTGGACTATTTCTCAATTGTGCTTACACAGGAACAGATTGAAGTATACAACCGCATTATAGGAGGACGTTCCGAAAACAATGTAAAGATTCAAGGTATCAACGAATACGTAAACCTCTATAATCAACAACAGAAGGACAAAAGCAAGCGTCTGCCAATGCTTAAACCTTTGTACAAAATGATACTGAGCGACAGAGTAGCCATTTCCTGGTTGCCGGAAAAATTTGGAAGCGACGAGGAAATGCTAAATGCCATCAATGAGGTTATTAACTCATTGCAACCTGTCTTGAATGACGATAAAGCTAATTCTCTTAAAATCCTGCTGCAACATATTGGCGACTATGATTTGTCACGGATATACATATCCAATGACATCGGACTTACAGATATTTCCCAACAAATGTTCGGTCAGTATGATATTTTTACGGATGGTATAAAAAAGAATATTACTGTCCGCTAAACCGTAAAGTGTTGAGTCCAACTTCTTGAAAGACAGA
>CATXZX010000036.1 GCA_958404085.1 uncultured Prevotellaceae bacterium
TCCGGACATCGGTAATGGACACGCGCAATACTTCTGTTCCTGTTATATTACTCATGTGGTGGCAGATTCTATGTCCGGATGCCGGTCGTGCGTCGTCCGGGCCTGTTTTTTTGAAATGCGGGCCACCAAATTCAAATTATGAGGCCTCGAATATGACATGAAGTCGGTGGCGCTTGTCATATTTCTGGATATTACGGCTTCTCCTTTATACGTGCTTCCGGAAGTGTCCGACTGAATTTTTTGTTCTTATTATTTCTTTGAAGAGTATAAACCCTTTGGAAAAAAGTTTGTACCTTTGCGGCATGCTCCACTTGGGGCTGTACATCTTATTTTATTTGCTCATTTGCCATTCGAATCACCACCTCGCAGCAGTAGACGAGCAATTTGACCAATCCAGATGAAGTGTGCGCTTAGGCGCAGACTTTCTCATAAGGATTGGTGGTTTGTGGTGAACCCGAATGGCGTATGACGAAGTCTGCGCTTTTTTCGTATGATAAAGCCGGTTTTGTCTGCGAGGAAAAAACTTTTTATTAATACATTAAAGCATATAAAACATGATGAAGAAACTCTTACTTTCGTTAGTTGCGTTGTTTGGAATGAGCATCGTTACAGTGGCGTTGCCGAACTCTACTGTTTTATTACAACATAGAGGTAATGTAGTACATTATCCGGTTGATTCCTTGAACGCGGCGTTGCGTGATGCAGTAGACGGTGATACGTTGTTTTTGTCAAAAGGAACATATTCCGGTTTTACGGTTGATAAAAAGATTACCGTGCGAGGGGTCGGACAGGAAACCATTATCAATGGGCGTGTGACGGTGAATGTTCCTGATTCCGTAACATTGGTATCAACGATGTTGGAAGGGTTATATCTGACAGGCTATTACGATGATAAAGGGGAAAATAACGGTATAAATGTAATAGCTCCGCTCAATGGCTTTAAAATCAAACAATGCTATTTTAAGAATCTTACTTTCGATAATACAATGAGTGATGTGGTATTGGATAGATGTTATTGTTCAAATGAATTGTCTATTTCCCGGAAAGTCCTTTCATTAAAGGCTGTCAATTCTAAAATTTGCAGGGTCGTTTTTAACGGCAATTCGTCTCCGGATATAACTTTTATCAATAGTAATATACTGACCTTTCGTGATTTTGAAAATTTCAGAGGTACTTGTCTGAATTCAATTACAGGTTATGGGCGTTCCGGAAGTCAGGTTAGTTTTCGCTCTTGCAATTTTATCAATTCACTGGTATGTACGTACCGCCTGACGATAGAAGGAACATGTTATAAGGAAAATTGTTGGCAAGAGGACTCCTCAACGAAGACAATCAGCGATTATACGCTTAATTGCATGTATTCCGATGAAGAACTTATGGAAAAAGGTTATATTGGTAACGACGGAACAGTGATTGGTTGCAACGGAGGTACTACACCCTATACACTGAAACTGGCTGTGCCCATGGTAACAGAATCAGACGTGAAGCTCGATGCCGAAAAACGTGAATTGAATGTTAAACTTACGCTTACAGCCAACTGACGGTGTTATGTTGAAACGACAAAATGTCTTGTTTTTGTTCCTGTTAGTGCTGTATAGCGCAAAAGCGCAGGAACCTGTTCGGTATGAATATTGGATGGATGCCGATTATGGTACTTGTATGTCGGGGAACAGTGCAGAAGGTAATGTGGATTTAACCTTGTCGCTTGATGGGTGTACACCGGGTCTTCATTTTTTGAATTTCCGTGCTATGAATACTGCAGGTGAGGTAGGTCCTCTGTTCCGCACATTGTTTTATCTTCCTCCGGTGCGGCCTGCTGATGGAGTTGTGACGGGTTACGAACAGTGGTTCGACAACGATTATGCTCACAAGATTTCAAAAAAATCTTTATCTGCAGAACCGGTATTTACATTGAATGTGGACGACTTGGCTCCGGGTGTACACTTCCTTAACATTTGGGCGCAAAATAGCGCTGAAGTGAAGGGAGTGTTATATCGTACGTTGTTCTATTTGCCTGAACAGCAGTGTCCGGATGTGGCGGAATATGAGTATTGGTTAGACAATGATACGCTTAATAAGGTGAAGGGAATGGGTTGTAAGGCTGAATATGTTTTCCGTCTTGATGTCAGTAAATTGATTTCCGGCAAACATACGTTTAGTTTTCGGGCCAGCAATAGTATCGGAGAGTGGGGGCCGTTGCATGTAGATACGTTTGATCTTTCTGAAATGACTTCCGTGGAATCCTTAAAAAACGAAGATCTTCCTTTCGATGTTTACAATTTGGCTGGTGTCCGGGTTCTTACCAATGTCTCATGGAAAGAATTATGCCGTTTGCCTGCTTCTATATATATCGTTCGGGGGCGAAAAGTACTGGTACGGTAATCATGTACGATGGGAGCGTTTATAGAAAAAGAATGATTTTTGTCTGATAGAATTTATAGGTCGGGCAAAGTATGGTCCGGATGTCGGTTGTACGTCGTCCGGGCCTGCTTTTTTGAAATGCGGGCCACCAAATTCAAAATATGAGGCTTCGAATAGAGTATGAAGTCGGTGGTGATTCTTCTTTCCTGGATGTCGTGACGACTTCCACCGCTTTTGTGAAAAATAACGCGTGTAAAAATACTGGTTATCAGTACGGTAGAAAGAATCTTTCGTTCGCGATATTAAAAATACATGTAAAAGGTGGGGAATTGTGGGGAAAAATCTGTACTTTTGGAGATTCAAAAGGAAACAACGTCCGGCATGCGTTTTACGGGTACCATAGAGGCTAAAGCCGATGTGAAAGGAAGGCTCTTTTTTCCTGCTCCGTTTCGGAAAATCCTGCAGGAGAACGGCGAGGAACGACTCATTCTGAAAAAGGATCCGTCGCTGCCTTGTCTGGTGCTTCATCCCTGGAGCGTGTGGAACAGTCGTATGGACGAACTGCGCGAACGGCTGAACCATTGGGACAGCAATCATCGCCGCCTGTTGCGGCATTTTGTGGCCGATGCCGAGGAACTGACGCTCGACAAGGGCGGCCGCATACTCGTTCCGCGCCGTTACCTGCGTGCGGCCGCCATCGAACAGGAAGTCGTGTTCCTGGGAATGGACGACGTCATCGAACTGTGGCCGCGGACCGAGGGGGCGGAGGCTTTTTCCGCCGACGAAACGTCCGGTCGCGAACTGGAAGAACTTATGAAATACGGATTATGAGCGAAACAACAACCACCTATCATGTGCCGGTGCTGCTCCAGGCCAGTGTAGACGGCTTGTGTATAAAACCGGACGGAACGTATGCCGACCTGACATTCGGCGGGGGAGGCCATAGCCGCGAGATTCTGTGTCGCCTGGGCGACGGCGGGCGTTTGTTCGGCTTCGACCAGGACGCCGATGCCGAACAGAACATCCCGGCCGATCCGCATTTTACGTTCGTACGCAGCAATTTCCGTTACCTGAAAAACTGGATTCGCTATTACGATACAGGACCGATTGACGGCATATTGGCCGACCTGGGCGTATCGAGCCATCATTTCGACGACGAGGCTCGCGGCTTTTCATTCCGCTTCGACGGTCAGCTGGATATGCGCATGAACAAGCGCAACGGGGCTACGGCAGCCGATATCGTGAATACCTATGATGAGGAAAAACTGGCCGATATATTTTATCTGTACGGCGAACTGAAGAACAGCCGTAGGCTGGCCGCCGCCCTTGTACGTAGCCGGAGCGTTTCGCCTGTCCGTACGGTGGGCGATTTCCTGGCCGTCGTGAAACCTTTTTTCGGCCGCGAACGCGAGAAGAAGGAACTGGCTAAGGTGTTCCAGGCCTTGCGCATTGAGGTAAATCACGAGATGGATGCACTCAACGACATGTTACGGGCCGCTGTCGACGTGCTGAAACCGGGCGGCCGGCTGGTGGTGCTTACCTATCACTCGCTCGAGGACCGGATGGTGAAGAACTTTATCCGTTCGGGCAATGCAGAGGGCAAGGTGGAGGCCGATTTCTTCGGAAATCGTCGTACGCCGTTCCGCGCCGTAAACAACAAAGTGATCGTACCCGGTGCCGACGAGCAGGAGCGTAACCCCCGCAGCCGAAGCGCCAAACTGCGGATTGCCGAGAGAACCGAATAAATGATGAAGGAGGTATACCGATGGATGCGGAAGAAACACTGAAAAAACTGACTCCCAGGCAACCTGAACCGGATGAGACGGAAGCAGGAGAGGCCGGGACGGCCGAAAATACAGAGGAAACTCCTCAGCCTGAAACACCGGCCGAGGGCATTACAGCGCTCCGCCACCTGGCGACCGAACAGGACGTTGTGCGCAACAAAATGTCGCTGCGCAGCATCTTGGGCGGCGACATCCTGACAGGCGACTGGCTTCGCCGCCAGGGAGGGCTTATCTTCATACTTGTCGTGCTGGCGCTGGTTTATATCGGCAATCGGTATCAGAGCCAGCAGGAACTGCTTGAGATCAACCAGTTGAAAGAGAAATTACAGGACATCAAGTACGATGCCCTGACACGTTCGAGCGAGTTGATGGAGCGAAGCCGTCGGAGCCGGATTGAAGAGTATCTGAAGGAAACGAACGACAGCATGCTCCAGACGGCTACCATGCCACCGTTTAAAATCTATGTAACGACGAAAAAATGAGTGCCCAATCGAACAAAATCATGCAGCGCTATACGTTTATCTGTATCTTGTTCGTGCTGCTTGGATTGGCCGTCTTGGTAAGGGCCGGCTACCTGATGCTTGCGGAACGCTCCTACTGGGAGGCCGTGAGCGAGCGCTTTGTACGTGTGAATGTCGAGGTGAAACCCAACCGGGGAAACATCATTTCGGCCGACGGTCAGCTGATGGCCAGTTCGTTGCCCGAATATAAAATTTACATGGACTTCGTGGCGGGCGACCGCGACCCGGAGAAAAAGATGAAGGAGCAGCATTGGCGCGATTCCGTATTCCATGAAAAACTGGACAGCATAGCCGACGGGCTGCATCGGCTCTTTCCCGATAAATCGGCCCGCGAGTTCCGCAAACACCTGCTTAAAGGCCGAAGCAAGAACAGCCGCCATTGGCTGGTCTATCCCAAGCGTGTCTCCTACATTAAATATAAGGAAGCAAAGAAACTTCCGCTGTTTTGTTATGGCCCTTATAAGGGCGGATTTTACGCAGCCGTGTTCGACCAGCGCAAGAAACCGTTCGGGTCGCTGGCCACCCGTACGCTCGGCGACCTCTATCCTGGAAAAGATTCTGCCCGCTACGGGTTGGAGATGTCTTACGACTCCATCCTGCGCGGTACGCCGGGCATTACGCACAGGCAGAAAGTACGCAACAAATACCTGAACATCATCGATGTGCCCCCGCAGGACGGCATGGACATCGTGACGACCATCGACGTCGAGATGCAGGATATCTGCGAGAAGGCCCTGGCCGACAAACTGAAGGAAATAGATGCGCAACACGGCGTGGCCATTCTGATGGAGACGGTTACCGGCGACGTAAAGGGTATTGTCAATCTGTCGCGTTGTGCCGACGGAAGATACCGCGAACTGAACAACATGGCCGTCAGCAACCTGATGGAGCCGGGTTCGGTGTTCAAGACCGCCTCGTTCATGGTGGCGTTCGAAGACGGCTATATCCACATGACCGATTCGTTGGACGTAGGTTGCGGTATCATGGAGATGCACGGCCGGAAGATGCGCGACCACAACTGGCGGCGCGGCGGTTATCAGTGGCTGACGGTGCCCGAGGTGTTGGAATACTCGTCGAATATAGGCGTGAGCTATCTGATAGACAAAAATTACTTCAAACAGCCTGAAAAATTCGTGGACGGACTTTACAGGACGGGTATTGCCGAGGACCTCAAGCTCGATATTCCCGGTTATGCGGCACCCCGCATACGCCGGCCGAAGAAGGACGGCAGCAATTGGTCGAAGACGGCGCTGGCCTGGATGAGCATCGGATACGAAACCCAGGTGCCGCCCATCAGTACCTTGGCGTTCTATAACGGCATAGCTAACGGCGGGCGGATGATGAGGCCGCGCTTTGTGAAGGCAGTCATGAAGAACGGCGAGGTCATCAAGGAGTATCCGACGGTTGCCGTGCGCGAGCAGATGTGTTCGTCCGCTACGTTGAAAAATATTCAGACTTGTCTGGAGTGGGTGGTGAGCCGCGGTCTGGGCAAGAAGGCCGGTTCGAAGAATTTCCTCTCTTCGGGCAAGACCGGAACGGCACAGATATGGACCCGCGAGGGATTCGCTTCGCAGTATCTGGTTAGTTTTGTCGGTTATTTCCCTTCCGATGCTCCCCGTTACAGTTGTATTGTCTGCATACAGAAGGGTGTTCCGGCTTCGGGCGGTGGCCAGTGCGGTCCGGTGTTCCGGCGTATATCCGAGGCCGTGATGTCTCGCTACATGAATCCCTCCATGGCTTCCGTGCGCGACACGCTCTATACCCACAGCCCCATCGTGAAGGAAGGTAACCTGAAGGCTGCCGAAACCGTTCTGGCACAGTTGGACATTCCGTACCGGAGTGCCGGTGCGGCGGAGTGGGGGACGGTGGAGACGGCCGGCGGCGAAATCCGGATGAGGCAGCGCCGGACCGACAGCGGCCTTGTGCCCGATGTGACGGGTATGGGTGCGCGCGATGCCGTCTACCTGATGGAAAAGCAGGGGTTGAAGGCTGTTGTGCGCGGACTGGGACGTGTGACGAAACAAAGTCTGCGGGCCGGCGAGAAAATCCGTCGCGGCCAGCAGGTCGTACTCACGCTGGAAAACGAGTTCCAGCATAAACTGAAAGAACAGCAGATGTTGATATACCGCACGGCCGATGCCGACAGTACGCACGGCACCCCGGGCGGGCAGCAGGCCGCATCCCCTAAGAAACAGGAACCGTAAAATAAAGAATAGATAGACTTATGAAACTGGCTGACATCCTCTCATGTATAGAATCGGCCGAGATATTCGGCAACAGGGAACTTGATATTACGGGTATCAATATGGATTCCCGCAAAGTGAAACCAGGCGATTTGTTCGTGGCAGTACGCGGAACACAGGCCGACGGCCACGCTTACATCGGCAAGGCACTCGAGATGGGTGCCGTCGCGGTGTTGTGCGAAAATATCCCGGAGATTTTTTCAAATACCTCGGAGGTTTTTCCAAATAACGCGACGTTTGTCCGTGTGGCGAGTACCGAAGATGCGGTCGGTCCGGTTGCCACGGCTTTTTACGGCGACCCCAGCCGGAAACTGAAACTGATAGGTGTGACCGGAACCAACGGAAAGACAACGATTGCTACCCTGTTGTATAAAATGTTCCGCGCTTTCGGTTACCGGTGCGGCTTGTGTTCCACCGTATGTAACTACATCGACGCAGAAGCCGTACCGGCCGACCACACGACGCCCGACCCGATAACGCTTAACAACTTGCTGGGACGCATGGCCGACGCCGGGTGCGATTACGCATTCATGGAGGTGAGTTCGCATGCCGTCCATCAGAAGCGCATAGGCGGCCTTCAGTTTGCCGGAGGTATCTTTACGAACCTGACGCGCGACCACTTGGATTATCATAAAACGTTCGAGAACTACCGCGATGCCAAGAAGGCCTTTTTCGACGGCCTCCCAGCCGAGGCTTTCGTCGTGACGAATGCCGACGACCGCAACGGTCTGGTCATGACGCAGAACACCCGCGCCCGGGTACGTACGTACTCGACCCGTTCCATGGCCGATTTCCATGCACGGATATTGGAGATGTCGTTCGAGGGCATGTACCTCGACATCGACGGCCACGAGGTCAGTGTACCCTTTGTGGGCAAGTTCAATGTGTCGAACCTGTTGGCCGTTTACGGAACAGCCCGTATGCTGGGGCGTACGGCCGAGGAAATACTGACGGTGCTGAGTACGCTCCACAGCGTGTCGGGTCGTTTCGAAACCTTGCGCTCGCCGAAGGGCTTCAATGCCGTAGTCGATTATGCACATACGCCCGATGCGTTGGCTAATGTGCTGAATGCCATTCACGAAGTGTTGGGCGTACGAGGCGAGGTCATAACGGTGTGCGGAGCCGGAGGCAACCGCGACAAGGGCAAACGCCCGCTTATGGCGCAGGAGGCGGCCAACCGGAGCGACCGGGTCATCGTGACGAGCGACAATCCGCGTTTCGAGGAGCCGCAGGACATCATCGACGACATGCTGGCAGGCCTCGACGCCGACCAGCGGCAGCGCACTCTGGCCATAGCCGACCGTCGCGAGGCCATCCGTACGGCCTGTATGCTGGCCAAGCAGGGCGATGTGGTACTCGTGGCCGGCAAAGGGCACGAAAACTATCAGGAAGTGAAAGGCGTAAAACACCACTTCGACGACCGCGAAGTGCTGCTCGAAGTGTTCGGCACCCTGTAAGGACCCGATAAAACCGAATTATACAAGACAGATACTATGTTATATTATTTATTCCGCTTTCTCGAAGACTATGGAGTCCCCGGCGCGCGCATGTGGAGTTACATCTCGTTCCGCTCGCTGCTGGCGCTCATGCTGGCTTTGGTCGTTTCGGCGTGGTTCGGCGAGTATTTTATCAAATGGATGAAGCGCCGGAACATCAGCGAGACGCAGCGTGATGCCAGGATCGACCCTTTCGGTGTCCAGAAGCTCAACGTGCCCTCTATGGGCGGCATCATCATCATCGTTTCCATACTGCTTCCTTGCCTGCTGTTCGGCCGCTTACGCAACATCTACATGCTATTGATGATTGTCTCGACGGTGTGGCTCGGCCTCATCGGGTTTATGGACGACTACATCAAGATATTCCGCAAAAACAAGGACGGATTGTCCGGCCGTTTCAAGATATTGGGGCAGGTGGGCCTTGGCCTGATTGTCGGACTGACACTTTATCTGAGTCCGGACGCCGTGATTCGCGAGAATGTAAGCGTCGAGAAAAACGGCCGGGCCACCGAAATCGTACACAAGAGCAAGGCGGAAAAATCTACAAAGACCACGATTCCCTTTTTCAAGAACAATAACCTCGATTATACGGAGATCATGTCTTTTTGCGGCAAGCACAAGCATACGGCCGGCTGGATACTTTTTGTGGTGGTGACGGTATTTGTCATTACGGCCGTGTCGAACGGTGCGAATCTCAACGACGGCATGGATGGTATGGCGGCGGGTAATTCTGCCATCATCGGAATCGCGCTCGGCATACTGGCTTATGTGTCCAGCCACATCGAATTTGCCAGCTACCTGAATATCATGTACATTCCCGGCTCGCAGGAATTGGTTATCTTTATCTGCGCGTTTGTCGGGGCGCTGATAGGTTTTCTCTGGTACAACGCATATCCGGCCCAAATCTTTATGGGAGATACGGGAAGCCTGACGATCGGCGGCATCATTGCGGTACTGGCCATTATCATCCACAAGGAACTGCTTATGC
>CATXZX010000037.1 GCA_958404085.1 uncultured Prevotellaceae bacterium
AGACATTCACGATGGCCTTCGAATCCTTCACGGCCTGCTTGATTTCGGTAATCACGCCGTCCTTAACAGGAATGTAGAACTCGGCTTCGCCGCTGGCTTTCACCTTGTGACCGTCGATGTAACCCGTTTGGCCGCTGATAGCGATGCTCTTTTCGCTTCTCTGGAGTCCGTCGGCGAGCGAGAAGTAACCGATGCCGGCCTGTTCGATGGTCTTGGTAGCCATGAGTCCGATCATACCGTTGTCTTCCTTGGCCACGGTGCTGATTTCGCTGTCGAAGATCAGGCCGAGGTCAATCTTGAGCGATACGCCTGCCTCGTCGTTGATGTTGCCGGCAATCAGGAGGAACGGAGTTCCGGCCGGGATGCCTTCTTCACCGATTTCCTTGGCCGTCACACCGATTTCGGTGATGTCGCCCTTCTCGTCGTAGCGTGCGTCGGTGATGGTGTAAGCCGTAACCTCAGCCTCGTCGATGCCTTCATCGAAGTTGTAACCGTAGAATTCGCCCGTGATATCGTACGGCAGACAGATGATGTCGCCGCTGTTGTTGTTCAGGGTGATTTCAGTCGTCTGCTCGTCGGCGCTGGCTTCTACGAAGGTCCATGCCGATGCACTACCCTTATTGGAATCCCACGGAACGAGAACCGTACCGCTGGCCTGAGCATGCGTCATGTGCGAACCTTCCTTGTTGGCTTTCAGCGTCAGTTCGCCGCCGGCTACGTAGGCAATCTTGAATTCTACGATGGTATCGGAGAGGAGGAATGCGGTAGAGAGACCACGGTCCTCGCCGAGGTAGTAACCTGTACCCATGTTCTGTACGGCGTATACGTCTTCCTTACCGGCTACCGGTACGAAGCGCCACAGGTACTTCACATTGGACATACCTCCTTCGGCAATGCTGCTACCCCACTTGATCTGGGCGCCGATGCCGTTGGATGCCGGGTAAACGATGGAACCGAGCGTACCGTCTTCACGAGCTGTACACTTGCTCTCCATGAAGTACCACTTGTTAGCCTCGGGCATAACCACGGTAGCGAAGAACGCCTCGTTGGCAGCTTCCAGTTTGGCCACCTGAGCGTCTATTTCTGCGCGGGTAATCTTGGCATTGGCGTCGAGGGCTGCACGGGCTGCCGTGGCAGCGGCTGCCATGTCGTCCACCTTCGACTGGTCGGTACACATACCCATGGTAGCTTCCTGGCCGTCGGCTACGACAAAGGCAGTTTCTACATAGCCGTTGGTCAATCCGATGAGGTTGCTCAGACCGGTGGTGTCGGGATAAGCCTTGGCAAATGCTTCGTTGGCAGCCTTCAGGGCGTCAACATCTGCCTGTGTCACGGTCTTCGGGTCTTTGGTCAGCGCCTCGTCGATGGCGGCCTTCAGGGCTGCGTAGGCGGGCTTCATATCTTCGCGCAAGCCCATGCAGTCGGGATCGATGGGGAATCCTTCGTCGCTCAGCATGAATTCCGAGAAGGTGAAGAACGGATAGCGCGGAGCATCTTCTGTCGGTCCGACAGGTTCGAGGGCACCGTTGTTGGTGGTGTCTACGCGGAAGCGGATGTACTTGTAGGGAGCGCCCAGGTCGATGGCCTTCGAGCGATACTCGATCTGGTTCGCGTCGGTCGGCAGCGTGTCGGGAGCCTGAGGCATAACAGCCACTTCGTTGAAGTTAGTACCGTCGTTCGAGCCCAGGATAGTCATCTGTACCGGACGGTTATTGTTGTTGTTGTGACGTTTCTTGAAGTATACGGCAAACTTCTGTAAGGGTTCGTCGAGTGCTATCTGCAGGTGGTGGGGTTCGCCGATGTAGGTACTCCAGCTACTGTGGAAGTAGGTGTCGTATTTGCCGTCGAGGAGGTTAGCCAGCGAGCCTTCGCTCTTCTGGGTAGCGTTCGAACTCAGCTGCGATTCACGTTTGATGTAGTTCTTGGTCCAGTAGGCGGCAGCCGAGTCGGTGCGTGCCTTCTGCAACTGTTCGTTGAATGCTTCGGTAATGACTTTCTGTTCGTAGTTCTTGCGCATTTCGTCGATGCGGGACAGGTCTGTCAGTTCCATGAAGTTCCAGTCCGAAGTACCCAGACCGCCCTTCTGGCCCCAAATCTTCAGCGGACCGCTGACGCCCTTACCGTCTCCGTGTCCGTCGGCGTGGTACACGTCGTTTCCGCCGGTCGAAGGCTTGATGCCGTTGATGATGTAGAAGTTACCGTGGCCCGAGGGAAAGAAGCTCTGCGTCGTGGTCGGCGTTTCGGAAACGCTGGTTGCTCCGCTCAGGTAGCGGTTGTCCATAGCGCTGCGGATGGCGAACGAACCGTCGGCCTGTTTCTCGAGTTTGAAGAGGAAGCTGATGTCGTCGGTGTCGAGCGAGTTCCAGCGTACGGCGGTCTTGTCCATGTACCAAGCCTTCTTGACGCCCTGGTTCTGCTCGAAGCGCGGGTCGGTCAGGTAGATGTAATAATAATGTCCGTCCTCGGGCAGAATAACGCCTGTGAGGAGGTCGTTCTTGGCCTTCAGCAGGGCTTTGTAGGCATCTCTCATCTGCTGTTCGGTGCTTGCCGGGTCGAGGAGCAGGTCGTTGGCTGCCTTCAGAGCGCTTTCGTAAGCTGCCACGATGAGCGTGTCGATGCGGCCGAAGGTGGTACCCGGCAGGTAGCGTGTCTCGGTATAGTTAGCCGTAACCAGTTCGTTGACCAGTTCGTTGAGGTCGTCGAGCGGGCTGTCTACCTGGGTAGCTTCGTAAGCAACCCACGGCGTGGTGGAACTGATGCGTTCGCCCGGTTTCAGTGTATAGGTATTGAACGAGCAGGTTTTGTAGCTGTCCCATCCCCATACGTGGCCGAGTCCTTTTACCTGGTTTTCGCTCAGGTAGTGGAAAAAGAGGAGGCAGTCACCGTTTCTCCAGTCCCATTGAGGCTGTTTGTCGGCGGGGAAAACGGGGTCGTCGTCGGGACCGGGGAAGTTGATGCCCCAGTCGGGTACGCCGGCCCATACGTTACCGTGTGCAAAGGTGATGGCGATGGCATCTTCCTGTTCGGCATCCCAGTCGTTGCCGGAGCCGAGGTACTTGCCGGTTTCTACGCTGCGCAGCCAGTACATCTGTTCGCCGGTCCATTCGTTCTTGCCGGCATCGAAGAGTTCGAATACGTGTTTCGGCATGATGTTGTCGTAGGTTCCGTAGGTGAAGCCTGGGGTACTCAGCATTTTGAGCGATGCTGCTTCACTGTTGACGTTCACCAAGGTGATGAACATACCGGGTTTCAGCTCGTCGGGCGACGTGATGGGTTCGGGACTCTTGTCCCAATAAGCGTACGCATGAGTACTCCATACGCCGCACACGAGCATGCAAATGAGTTGAAGTAAAATTTTCTTCATTTTCTTTACAAAGTGTTTGAGGTTTATAAAATAGTGTTAGTTAAATGTTTCCTTCATCGGTGGCGTTACACTTTATTTTTTCGTTGGACGATTGTAGCATTGTAACCTATTGCTATGCATGCAATAACACAATTTTGCGCACAAATATATAAAGAAACTCTTGTATAGGAAAGAAGAATCCGATATTTTTAATGGATAATGGGTTAAAAGTTGAAAAAAATCTTGTGCTTTTCGGATTGGCGGCCTTGTGGGAGGGGGAACTCAGTCCTCGATGTCGCGGACGGCCCGGATGTTGCGCATAAGGCCCTCGTACTTGGCGCGTTTGACGGCGCTGCCGCGGAACAGCGCGCGGTAGCGTTCGACGCTGAGGGCCTGCCAGTCGGCGGGGCGCATGTCCATGAGGGCATCCGAGGGGCTGAATTCGGGAATGTCCGTGGGGCTGGCACTGAGGTTGTGCGGACAGACGGTCTGGCAGCGGTCGCAACCGTAGATGCAGCGGCCCAGGCGCACCCCTTCGGGCAGGGGACCGCGGTGTTCGATGGTGAGGTAGGACAGGCAGCGGCGGGCATCCAGGCCGCCGGCCTCATCGAGGGCACGGCCCGGGCAGGCATCGAGGCAGCAGCGGCACGTGCCGCACTGCGGGGCGAGGGGTGTGGCGTAGCGGTCGGCGGGGGCATTGAGCAACAGTTCTCCCAGGAAGAAGTAGCTGCCCTGTCCGGGCAGGATGAGCTGGGTGTTGCGGCCTGTCCATCCCAGTCCGGCCTTCCAGGCCCAGTAGCGTTCGGGCAGAGGGGCCGTGTCGCAGAACGCGCGTCCCTCCAGTCCGGAGCCGTAGAGGGCGCGCAGCCGTTCGAACAGGGTACGGAGCCGCCGGCGCACCACGTCGTGATAGTCGAGCCCGTAGGCGTAGTAGGCAAAGCGGTAGCGGTCGGCCGCCAGGCGCCGGGCGGGGTAGTAGTTGAGGGCTACCGACACCACGGTGCGTGTACCGGGCAGCAGGCGGCGCGGGTCGAGGCGCAGTTCGCGTTGGCGTACGAGGTAGTCAATCGTGGCGTGGCGTCCCTCGGCTAAGTAGCGGTCGAAGCGGGCGGCGGCCTCCGTCCCGACGGGCTGGGCTTCGGCCAGTCCGCATGCAGAAAAGCCGAGACGGAAGGCTTCGGCTTTTACGGTTTCTGCTTGAAGTTGTAGGGTCGGCATGTGCTGGACAGGCGGTTTGTATGGCGGTCTCCCGGTCAGTCGAATACGCGGAAGGCGTAGCCCTGGCTTTGCAGCCACTCGATGGAGCGGGGCAGGGCGTAGAGGAGCTTGTCCTCGCTCTTGAGCGAATCGTGGAACGTGATGATGCTGCCCGGGCGGGCGTAGCGCTTGACGTTGAGCAGGACGTCGTAGCCGTTGAGCTTTTTGCTGTAATCGCGCGTCACGAGGTCCCACATGACGATGCGGTAGTGGTTGCGCAGGGCTACGTAGTGCGACCATTTCATCCAGCCGTGGGGCGGCCTGAAGAGGTCGGTGCCGATGAGTATGTTGGCGCGTTCCACGTTGCGCACATAGTGGCCCAGACCGTGGCGCATGCTGCCCAGGTGGTTGTAACCGTGGCTTCCGAGCCGGTGGCCGCCCTCCTTGACCATGCGGAAGATGTCGGGATGCTTGTGTACGTTCTCGCCCACCATGAAGAAGGTGGCCTTCACGCCGAAGCGGTCGAGCACGTCGAGTACCCAGGGCGTCACCTCGGGGATGGGCCCGTCGTCGAAGGTCAGGTAAACGGCCTTTTCCTTGGGGTTCATCCGCCAGAGGGCGTCGGGGTAGAGCCAGCGTAGCCAGAAGGACGGTTGTTCGATGATCATGTTCCTGCTCCGGTCCGCGTTGTTTTATTCGCCGAGGTTGTATCCGCTGCGTTGTTCGAACTGTGCGATGCTGTTGTTCAGCAGGGCTTCCCACTTCTGGCTTTCCGGAGCGTCGATGGTGCGCATGCGTGCCACGCACTGACCCATGTAGCGCAGTTGGGTGATGAAGTTCGAGCCGTAGGACTGCAACATGTAGGGACTGAAGGTGAGGTACCAGTCGAGGTATTCCTTCGAGTTCTGCAACAGGTCGTTCAGGATGGCCTTGGCCTTCTGTTTCTCGCCGATGGCAGCCCATGCGCTGGCCAGTTCGGCCGAACCGCTGCGTATGTGGTGGGGCACGTTGACGGTGGGAACGGCCTTTTCGCCGTATTCAAGCACCTTGCGGGCCTTGTCGTTCTTGCCTTCGTCCACCAGTTGCAGGGCCAGTGTGGCAAAGAGGGCGCGGTGCGTCCAGCACATGCGCAGGATGGTTTCGTCGATGTAGATGCCGGGCTTGTCGATGCCTCCGAACTTGAATTTGTTCATGAGGTTGTCGTACATCTTCTCGCTGTCTATGGTCACGCCTGTCTTGGTCTGGTCGAAGGGGGTGATGCGGCTTGCCAGTCCCTCCTGCACGAAGTAGTTGGGCAGGTTGCCGAAGTCGCGCGTCTCGACGGTGATAGCCGAGTAGATGGGGCGCTCCCAGTTGCACTGGGCCAGCATGTCGAGCATCATGAGCTGACTCTTGGTCATGTGGGTCTTGCCCTTGAGCGAGATGTGCATCCGGTCGGGGATGGAGTCGCCGGGGACGAGCATGCCCGAGCGGCGTACGGCTTCCTTGTCGACGGTCATGACGATGCTGTCGGTGGGGATGAAACGGAGTTCCGGATTCGGATTGCGGACGAAGTTCTCCATGATGTACTTCAGTTCGAAGGGGTTCGTGCCGGGATTGTTTTTGGCAAACTCTGCGCGCTGGCCTTTCATGCCGGCCTCGATGGGTACGAATTCGTGCTTGCCGTCGGAAACGTAGTCCAGACGCGACCACGAGATGGGAACGGCGGGCGAATCGTAGGCCGGGCGCTTCATCTGGTCGATGTACCAGTCGGTCTGCAGGTATGAGAGGTTGCAGACGCGGGCATCGGTACGCTTGCCTTCGGTCTCCTGGTTGTACCACAGGGGGAAGGTGTCGTTGTCGCCGTTGGTGAAGATGATGGGGTAGCCCTTCTCAGCCAGCGACATGAGGTAGTTCTGGCCGAAGTCGCGGCAGGTGTAGCGGCCGCTGCGGTCGTGGTCGTCCCACGTCTGCCCGGCCATTTGTATGGGTACGAGCACGCAGGCTACGGAGGCGATGGTGGCGGCCAGCGTCTCGCTGACCTTCAGGCGTTCGAGGCCCTTGGCCAGTGCGGCCACGCCCAGACCTATCCAGATGGCGAAGGCGTAGAACGAGGCGGCGTAGGCATAGTCGCGTTCGCGGGGCTGCAGGGGCGTCTGGTTCAGGTAGAGTACGATGGCGATACCTGTCATGAAGAACAGGAAGAACACCACCCAGAACTGTTTGATGCCCTGCGGGCCGCGGTAGGCCTGCCAGAAGAGGCCCAGCAAGCCCAGCAGCAGCGGGAGGCAGTAGAAGACGTTGCGGCCTTTGTTCTCGCGCAGCTCTTTGGGCAGTTTGTCCTGGTCGCCCAGGCGTGCGTTGTCGATGAAGGGGATGCCGGTTATCCAGTTTCCGTGTTCCAGTTCGCCGTTACCCTGGATGTCGTTCTGGCGGCCGGCAAAGTTCCACATAAAGTAGCGCCAGTACATGAAGTTGAGCTGGTAGGAGAAGAAAAAGCGGAGGTTTTCCCACTGGGTAGGCATCTTGACGGACGTCATGCGGCCCGTGGGGTCGTTGAAGGGTACTTCGTGGCCCTTTATGCCGCCTAGCCAGTCCTCGTAGGCGTTCACGTGGATGGGTTCGCTGGAGTACATACGCGGGAAGAGCATGTTCTGCGCATACACGTAGTCGTACTTGCGGCCTATCATTTCGTAGGAGTCTTTTTCGTCGGGCGAGTTCTTCTCGCGCTGGTGGTACTGCGGCGCGCCTTCGGTCTTTTTGGGAACTAAGTATTCGCCGTCGCTCACGCGGTCTATCTGCGAGCTGTAGGCCTGTCCGTAGAAGAGCGGACGCGTACCGTACTGCTCGCGGTTCAGGTATTCGCCCAGCGTGAAGATGTCTTCGGGCGAGTTCTGGTCCATGGGCGGGTTGGCCGTCGAGCGGATGACGATGACGGCGTACGACGAGTAGCCTATCATGAGCATCAGCAGGCAGAGCAGCGAGGTGTTGACTAAGCGCGGACGCACCACGTAGCGGTTTTCGCGCTTATAGAGCAGGGCGTAGCCTAAGGCTGCCAGTACGACAAGACCCAGCAGCACGCTCAGCGTTCCGTAGCCGTAGAAGGGGATGCCCAGCAGGGCGATGGAGAGTACGAACGAGGCGGCCATGCGGCGGCGGTTGCGTGCCGTATAGCTCTCGTAGATGCCCCAGATGACCGTGGCTGTCAGCAGCAGGATGTAGACGGTGAGGCCTGTGTTGAACGAGAGGCCCATGACGTTGACGAACAGCAGCTCGAACCAGCCGCCCACCTTGACGATGCCCGGCACGACGCCGTAGAGTACGACGGCTACCAGCACCACCGACACGAGCAGGGCCAGCAGCGAACCTTTGGCCGTGGCCTGCGGGCGGCGCTTGTAGTAGTACACAAGCACGATGGCCGGAATGCAGAGGAGGTTGAGCAGGTGGACACCGATGGAGAGGCCCGTCAGGTAGGCGATGAGTACCAGCCAGCGGTCGCTGTGGGGCTGGTCGGCCTGGTCTTCCCATTTCAGGATGAGCCAGAACACGAGGGCCGTGAACATGGACGAATAGGCGTAGACCTCGCCCTCGACGGCGCTGAACCAGAAGGTGTCGCTGAACGTATAGGCCAAGGCACCCGTCAGGCCGGCGCCCTGAATGGCGATGAGCTGGCCGGTGCGTTCCACGATGCCGTTCTTGCAGAGCAGCTTGCGGGCCAGGTGCGTGATGCTCCAGAACAGAAACAGGATACACATGGCGCTGAGCAGGGCCGACATGGTGTTGACCATGCGTGCCACCTGGCTGGCGTCGCTTACGAACTGCGAGAAGAAATTGGCCGTCAGCATAAAGAACGGTGCGCCGGGCGGGTGGCCGACTTCCAGTTTATAACCGGTGGTGATGAATTCCGGGCAATCCCAGAAACTTGCCGTAGGCTCGATGGTCGAGCAGTAGACAAACGCCGCAATGGCGAATGTAAGCCAACCCATCAGGTTGTTTACCGCATTGTACTGTTTCATGTAATGAAAAATAGTTTCAGATAATTATCAAGCCGCAAATATACTGATAAAAAAAGAAACAGATACGCTCTTGACGAAGTTTTACACTTCGGCGGGTCTTTGGCACTACCGCCGGGTGGCGAATGCGGGTTGCTGTCGTTTAGGAGGTCGGGGCCGTCGGCCAGGGCGAAGTGGCTTATGATGAGGGTGTCGTTGGTGAAGCCGTTGGGCGTGACGGACAGTTGCGGTACCTTCTTGAAGGATGCGAAGACCAGTACGCCGGCGGCCACAAGGGGGAGGAGCATTTTATATATCTGCTTTATTCTACAAGTCTCAGGCTGTAATTCAGTTGTGTACGGGGCTTTTCGAAATCGCTGTTCAGCAATGTGAGGGTGGTCTCGTCTTCTTTCAGAAAGTTGAAGGTTTCTTGTCCGTCATCGGCTATGCACTGCCATACGGTGGCATCGTCGTTTCCGGGTATGCCCCGCAGGGTAAGGCGTTTGCCCCGGTAGGTGAAACTTCGGTCCTGCCCGTTGTCCGCTTCCTTATAGGTGAGGATGAGGGTGAAGGTACCGTCGCCGCTGTGCAGGCGGTGGCTGACCGTAAGCGTGTATTCGATACCGGGGCCCGAGGCGGCGGGCAGCAGTCCGCGGTAAGTGTGCTGTTGCATGTCGCCCAAACCGTCGGTCAGTGTGTCTCGTTTGGTCTCGGTGGTGGCCGTAGGGTCGCTTGGCACGTTCCGTGTCGTTCCGGCAGGCCCGCAGGATAACATCAAGTGACCGATTGCCAGCCATAAGGCGTGGTGCAGGAATGTCTTTTTCATTGTTTTTGTTTTTGGAGAGATGAGTTGGAAAAATTCCGGGTCAGCGG
>CATXZX010000038.1 GCA_958404085.1 uncultured Prevotellaceae bacterium
GGAAACGAGGATAACAACCATTACAAAGGTAGTAATACCCACGATAACCTTGCCGGCAGATTTTGCCCCCTTATAGGCAGGCGGGTCCATCAGCCACCGATGCAGTTTACGCATGGTCTGGAAGAAAGGGTAACTCTTGGTCCAACCGTTCACCTCTCCAGTGTATGGATTCACGCTTAACGAACGCTTTCCCGCACCTTTGAATGTTGCCATGCAGGCGACGTCCCGTTCACCCGACAGTTGCAGGGAGAGCAATTCCAACGAATCCGGAACCTGCTGGCGGATAGAGGCGACCAGTTCGGACGGCGGCAGAGGAGTGTCCCCTTCCGTATATGCGACCTTATAAATTTTAGGATTGAGGCTTTCCGTTATGTCCCGCTCGAAAACAAGGGCCGCCCCCGTAAGGCAGATAACCGTGATTATCAACCCGACGGGGACAGACAGCCATAAATGTATTTTTCGGAATACTTTATTCATACAAAGGCCTATTTTTGTTTCAACAGACTTGCTCCCTTGATGACTTCAGCTTCCACTTTCGTGCCAGGCGTGGCCACGCCATTGCGGTTGATGGTGTACAGGACTGCACCCGACGTAGTCATCAATTCGAAAGTCACTGTACCCTTGTCCGTGTCAGAAGCATAAGCAAGCGCAATGTCATTGATGTCGCCGGCTTCAGGCATACCGGTCACAGGCGTGTAATTTTGCGTTTCTACGTCGAAGATGCCGAATGTCTTGTGTGTGCCTTCCGTGTACCCATCCATTCCGGGGTTGGTTAAGAGTTGCAGGCAGAACTTGTTGTCACCCAGATAGTAACATCTCCACAAATAGCGGTCGCCTGTCTTATCGTTTAGGTCTACGTAGTAATCACTGTCGATATCTACGGGCTTGCCACTCTGAATATTGCTACCGCTGATGCGCAGCACAGCAGAAGGCACTCTTAGGCTGTTCGTTTGGAAGTTCTTGCCGCCTTGGCAGAACAGGTAGATTTTATCACCAACGACTTCGATACCCGTTTCCGTGCGCGACCTAGAGTTGCCTTTGATCTGTCCGGCTTCTTTTCCCGGATGGTCTTCGCTCTTGCGGACAATCATGCTTTGGTATTTCAAATATTCTTTATCCGCATCTGTCGGGTCGAACTTGTAAACACCCAAATAAAAGTTGTTGTCCAAGTCTGTACCATAGGAAGCCTTCGCACGGGTGCTTGCTGCTTTTGAGGTGTAGTTACCATCCTGCACCAGATGTTTGGTGGTATAGGCCAGCAGCACGTAGTCGCCGTACTGGGCTATGTCACCAACCCCCCATGCCTCATTGCCCATCTGGCTGGCCGGTTCTTTGCTGTGGTCCTGACAGTTTATTTTTCCATCTACGACCACACTGCTGAACTCAGTCACCTTGACGTATTTCACGCGTGTATAGTGATTGTTGTCCTCGGCTTGGTCAGACAGACCGAGCAAGTAGTCATTGAAAAAGCCGCGTGCTTTCACGTCGCCATCCAGCATTATACCATTGCCATGTTGAACTAGTTGCCCGTCAATGAGCTTCCAAGCATAGGAGTAGCCACCTGTACCTCCCTGTGAGGGATAGTTCATGCCAATCAGCAGTTCGTTGTTGTAGTTGACAAAATCTGGGTTGCTTGCATCGAAAGATATACGCCCGTTCGCTTCAGTCGGGTCAATCGTACCTTTGGTGGGGTCGCTGGCCAACTGCAAATAGTTGGCCGTTCCGTCCGATGTGGCACTCATCACTACATATTGCACGGGGGATTTGTCACCGTCACCGGGTCCATCAACTCCTTCATTGTCATTACAAGCTGCAAATGCACATGCGCATAGAGCCATGCTGAATAATTTGAATCTGTCTTTCATTTTTACTTTATCGTTTTTAATTGTTATATAATGGTCACTTCATAAAGCTATAGCCGAACTTGATAGCGAAGGCACGTCCCGGCTTCTGCATCTTGAAATTGTCGTACAGGCGGGCATTGAAGATGTTGGTACACTCGGCCGATACGGTAAACTCCGATTTTTTTCCGAAGTTGTAGCTGACGAAGAGGTCGTGAGAGAATTGGGTAGGTATATCAAGTTCCGCATTCTGGTACACATTCCACTCGTAACTGAACTTCTGGACATAGTTCATCATATAATGTATGTCCAGCACTGTTCCCTTCACAAACACATCGCGCAGGGTAAGCCCGGCTTCTCCGTTACCATACATATAGGGGATAGCAGGTACGCGTTCTTTGTAGTTCTTGCTCTCCTGCTGTGTACCCGTCACGTACCTGGTCAAGCTCCGCATGTCGATGTAGCTGAAGTTGCCGCCCACGAAGAAGGCATCCTTAAAAGTGTAGCGGATGCTCAAGTCCGTACCCAAATTGCGTACACGACCATCGTTCTGTGAACTGGCACGCCCACTGTCGTTGTTGGTCGTGCGGCGAATATAGTCCTTGATTTCTCTGTATTGAAAAGCTGCATCGATGGTCAGCCGGTGGTCGGTCAAATCCACAGCATTGGCTGTGACACTGATATTGACGTTATTGCTTGATTCCGGTTTCAGATTGGAGTTGCCTCGCTCAATGTCGTCGCCAGAACCGAACAACTCACGGCTGGTAGGCAGACGCAGGGCGTATTCATACGACAACCGCAGTTGTGTGTGCCGCCCCCAAAAGTAGGTACTGGCCCAACCTCCTCCCCAATAGGAAGTGGTGTTGCTGAAATCCTGATAATTGATTCCGCCTTCCGGATCGAGGTAGGCCTCCAGGTGGTTCATATAGTGCTTCACAAAGGCAGATGTGTTCCACTTGCCCTTGTAGTCATACTTATAACTCAATCCGGTAACGATTTTCATACTCTGCGATGGATGCTCATAGGTGGGTTTGTAGGCCGTTTCGTCCTTGCCGGAGCGGGAGAAGGTGGTGAGCGTACTGCTCAGCGACACGGACTGCCCGTCTGCGGGAAAGAGTGCCATGCGGAAGTTGGCCGCCCCATTATGGTCCCGGTAACGGTACTTCATGTACGACAACTCGCCCGGTACGCCTTTCGGTTGACTCTGACCCAGCCAGTTGTAGTTACAACTGGCCGTATCGGCAGAATAGGACTTGCCGAAGTTGTAGTTACCGTTCAGCGACACGTGCAGCCCCTTCAACACTTTGAATCTCTTTTCGTAAGTCAGTTGCGGCATCAGCGTATTGGCCGTGGTGTAGCGTGCACCATACACCCAGTCCATAGTGGAGGCATTCTGGGTCTGTTTATACTCGTAACCTCCCATGAAGCCTAACAACAGACGATCGGCAAACGTTTTGTCCACTATCCCAATCTTCAGAATGGCTACCTCGTTGTGATACTTGGCATGAAAGCGGCGCACGGTGAGATTTTCTTTGACCTCCTGGTTACTGCCATCCTCGTTGAACTTCGTGTAACTGTCGATATTGACTTTATAATCGTTATCCGAGTAGTTCTGATAGGCATTCAGAGAAACATAAAAACCTTTCTTTGTGGTATGTTCCGCATAGACATTGGTTTTGTGGGTGTTAAACGAACCGAACGAATAGGAGGCGTTCACACGGGTACACCGGCTGTTGTCCGTAACGATATTGATAGCCCCGCCGAGTGCGTCACCGCCCAGTTCGATAGGTACGACACCTTTGTACACCTCCACACGTTTGGCGAGACCTACCGGAATATTGTTCAGCCCGAAAGCGGAACTCATACCGTCCATCGGTACACCGTCGATGAAAATTTTCACATGCCGACCGGAAAAGCCGTTCAAAGTGACGTTGGCTTCGGAACCCACGCCTCCCGTGGAACGGATTTTCACCCCGCTGATTTTGTCAATGACATTGGACAGGTCCATCGTCGTGCTTTTCAACTTGGCCGTTTCCACCAATGATACATTATAGGCCAACCGCTGCACTTTTTCCGCAGGACTCAATCCTTTCACCACGACCTCGTTCAAGGTCTGCGAGTCCTCCTGCATCTCGAATTTGAGGTAACTGTACTCCGTAGCGGGGGCATATACTTTTTGTATTGTCTTATATCCCAAGAAAGAAACTGTGATACGAATTTTGGGATACCTCCCTTTCAGATGAAACTCAAACTCTCCTTTTTCATTGGTGGAGCTTCCTCCTATATAAACATCATCCTCGAAAGAACGTATTTCCACGGCGGCATAACTTAACGCTTCGTTTGTGGTACTATCGGTTACTCTTCCCTTTATTACTTGGGCACTTACATTCACACAAGATAAAAATAATAATATGGCAAAAATTAATACCATTTTGACCTGATTCATTCTTTCATTTATTTATTAAAAACGACTGCAAAATTAATTTTCATCAAAAATATCTGCAATACCTTTTTTTAGGTATAAATTTTACATAATCGCTGCGATTCAGGCGGGGAATATACCTATTTTTAATGAGTCTTCTTTTAGCCGATAGACACAAACCGTGTATAGGCAGCATAATTTGTAACCTGAAAAATGCCTATATACGGACAATGAAGATAGCATAAAAAAGCAAACGGAGAGTACCGATAAACCGACACTCTCCGTCCGCTTTTTGAATGGGAAATTACATGCTATTCTTGTTTTCTCTCAATTCAGAAGAACAAATCAAGATAGGCAATGAAACGAAGGACTACAACCTTTCCAAACTCCCACAGACCACATCCGAAGGACAGGATATCAAGCGTTTGGAAGGTGACAAGCAATTAGTCATAGAACTGAATATCAATAAAAACGGTATCAGCGTCAGCGGTGTAACCATTCAGGGCTGAGAAACACAAGGCAACGGTGTCGGGCGACATCACCATCGGATAACAAAGTCCAAAGGACAAACCTGTCTCATCACGAGACGTAATACCTATCTGATAGAAAAAGGATTGCATGTAAACCCATTTTGCTGGTACCATAAAACCAACAATTATGAAAATAAAACATTTTATTTTAGATTTTTCTCGGTTTAACTTAACCAATTGGGGAATAAACTTTTAGCGAATTATTTGAGAAATAGAGGTAACGATTTAGCAACTGTACGAATTTCAACATTTTGCATTGCTATGCTGTCAAATAACTCTTTCTGAATACAAATATAAAGCAATTATTTGAATACACAAAACAGACACGAGCAATAATTTTTGTTCGTGTCTGTTTAACAATATAAACGGGAAACTTAAAAGAAATTTCCGAATACAAAACCCGATATTGTTGCCATGATGATAACCAAAGCTACATAAACAATGGTTTTCTTTGTCCCCATAACACCTTGAATAACCAACATATTCGGTAGCGACAGCGACGGGCCGGCCAGCAGTAACGCAAGCGCAGGGCCTTTTCCCATGCCTGAAGCCAACAACCCTTGAATAATCGGCACTTCGGTCAGGGCGGCAAAATACATGAACACTCCCGTGAAACTTGCGAAGAAGTTGGATAGCAGCGAATTTCCACCGACTGCCCATTCAATCCACTCGTTAAAAATAACTCCGGCAATCGACGTGTTATCATGTGTCGAACCCAGAAGAAATCCGGCTGTCACTACGCCGACGGCCAACAAGGGTAATATCTGCTTGGCGAATCCCCATGATGATAATGCCCATTCTCTATTTTCCTCGTTTCGTTTATCAAACAGCAAGATGATGGAAAGTGAAGCTATACCCACAACCATCGGAACGAGCGGTACTAATTTGGCTTTAGCAATAAGGGCGTCTGCAAGGAAAACAGAAACAATCGTTATCACGACTCCGGCACATACCCATAATGGACGCAATTTCAATATTCGGACAAGCGACCAACAGAGCATCAGAGCAAGAACTCCCGTAATATACCATTTATAGGTGAAGATGAAAGTCCACAAACCTTTGTCTAAAGCAAAGGGCGCACCCCAATTTACAAAGACGAGAATCAGTACCAATGTAAAAAAGTGAAACGAGGTTTGCCACATCGGGCGTCTTTCCAGCAGTGGAACAATAATCATCTGTTCCTCTTGTTTGGCTTTCTCTTCCTTACGGAAAATAAATGCCATAGCAAGGCTATCACTACGGAGAATCCGATAGCTCCAACCGTTCGTGCAACACCCATCTCTACACCCAAAATACGGGCTGTCAAAATGATGGATAAAATACTGATGGCTGGGCCGGAATAGAGAAAGGCTATAGCAGGGCCTAACCCTGCGCCCCGTTTGTAAATACTCGTAAACAACGGCAGAATCGTGCAGGAACAGACTGCCAATATACTACCCGAAACAGCAGCTGCCATATAGGATAACCACTTCTTGGCATTTGCTCCGAAATATTTGAGAACCGAACCCTGACTGACGAAAACGGCAATCACACCTGCGATGAAAAAGGTGGGAAGCAGACATAACATAACGTGTTCCTGCGCATACCATTTAGCAAGGTCGAGGGTTGCATCGACAGCCGTCATGAACCTCTCATTGCCGAGTGGCATGAAAAATACGGCTGCATAAACCACAATCATCCAAAAGAGGATTTTCAACTCTTTTTTAGTATCCATAACTGTACCTTAAATACCGAGTATTTGTTTTACCTCTTTTTCGGACGGGACGTGTCCCTTGACTTTAACGGCTCCATCCACCACAACGGCAGGTGTGGCCATAATGCCGGAATTGAGTATTTCCACAATATCCTCTACTTTCGTAAGTTTCACGTCTTCGAGATTGTTCTCGCTAATTACTTTCTCGATTGTCTGATAGGTTGTCTTGCATTTGGCGCAACCCGTTCCCAATACTTTGATTTCCATGTTTTTGTTTTTTATAAATACATAATCACACAATAATACAAACCGATAATCGCAAATATGCTCCCGACAATCCGGTTCAGCCATTTCTGTACAGTCTGCATTTTACCGTAAAAACTGCCGATATGTTGTACACTGAATGCCAATATCCAAGCGACAATCAAAACCGGCAACGCAGTAGCTATGGCAAAAGGACGGGCAGCAGATAGCCTGCAACAGTCGTTGCCGACATCGGAATCAATATGCCGAAATAGAAAACTCCGCTGGTGGGACAAAATGCCATAGCGAACAACACGCTGAGCAAAAACGCTCCCCATCCTCCTTTACGGGCTAAGCCCTCGCCATTTCCCTTAAAACCGAAAGAGGGTAATTTCAGTTTGCCTCCGAACAGTATGAATAAAACCTATCAATAACAAGGCAGGGCCGAGTACGAGTTCTCCGTATTTGCCGATAAACTTCTGAATACCGAAAAGACTTGAACCCTCTTTGAGTATTAGTATCAATACGATACCCAGCAATGTATAGATAATTACACGACCGAGCGTTATAGTAAGCCATTGAGGAATATCCGACGGCGGGTTTCAATGTCCTTACCTATAAATCCGATAGCAGCGATACTCGTAGCCAATGGGCAGGGCGAAATCGCCGTAAGCAATCCCAAAAGAAAAGCCGTAAGTGCAGGAGCCGTGCTGCTGTCCAATAATGTCTGTAACCACTCCATAGAACTTTATTTCAATAAGGTACGGACTTTTTCAGCTACTCCGTTCTTGAAAGTGGCGGGAGCAGTTCTGGCGTTGGCAAAAGCATATTCGGTCAGATTTTCATACGTTTCTTTGCCGGCTTTCCATTTGCTGATGAAAAGCGAAGACCATGTAACCTCATATTTCTCGGCGATAGCTTCGTTCTTCGGTTCGGAAATGTCGATAGTTCTGAAAACGAGTGTTCCGTTTTTCAGTTCGTCAGCAAATTCTGCCTCTACCGCTTCTTTGGCGTTCTTTTCTATTGCCATGCAGGTAGCGCATCGCTATTTGCTATGAAAATACAACACCTCCACACGGTCTTTCTGTTTTTGTGGCTGGGTTTGCTCCACATCAGTAGAAGCACTCTTCTTTGTCCCATTGTTACTGCAAGCAGTCAATCCGCAGCTGATAATCAAGGCTAAAATCAATCTGTTCATACGCTTTTGTTTTTATTGGTTGTTATTTGTGTTTGTTATTCGCAAAACAACGAACAATAATCCTAAAAAAATTGTCCCTATTCGCAACAACTCTCCTTTTTGCATACACATTGTCCGAAGAATTTGGAAAAAAGCATCGAAGCTATTTTCCAATTCTCTCGATTGATACAATATTTCACTTTCGGCGTTTCTATCTCTCCTTGTATCAAACCTGCTTCTTTCAACTCTTTCAGATGTTGTGAAACCGTCGCTTTCGCGATGGGGAGTTCTTCGTGAATATCTCCGAAAAAACAGCAATCCTGCTTGGCTAAGAATTCAAGAATAGCCATTCTTGCCGGATGCCCCATCGCTTTGGCAAAGCGGGCTATCTGCTCTTGTTCCAATGTATATTTCTTGGATTCCATAGTCTTCTTATTTTTATGTTCGCAAATATACGAACAACTTTATTCTTTCTAAATAAAACCGATGAAAAATATTATTCTTTCTTTCAGCGGTTTTATGAAAAAAGTTCCCAATACGATTGAGAACACTGGATTGAGGACTAAGAATAATATCATACAATGTCATACCGTTATATTCTAATGCGAGGAGAGTGCCGCAAAAGGTAAAACTAACATTCCTATCACGATAACACATAAACAAATAAACGTATTCCTTATCATGATGTCCCATACAGATATGGTTTACGTCCTCACATTGGCTTTATTGCTTTGAATTGTACATGAGGTACACCGTCAATCGTCATAGGCTTATCTTCGTGGAATCCTACTTTCTCTAAAACACGCCTTGATTTCAAATTGTCGGCTTCAATGAGGGCATAGACACACGGAATCTTCAGTTTATTGAAAGCATAATCCATCAAAGCGGCAGAAGCTTCTGTGGCATATCCTTTGCCCCAATATTTCTGTGTAAACCTATAGCCCAAATCATAATAGTAAGGAAGAGCCTCCATCGGAAGAATCATAGTTATCCATCGTGTAGAGGTACTTGAACCCATAGGGCGGATTGACTTTTTGGGCTTCTCCGTTGCGCACGATGTCGAAACTCATTGGTATAAGGCCACAAAGTGGTCTTTCGGTGGCTGGGCACGCTGTGGTTGGAGGTTATCTTCACCTTCACCGGGAGGAGTTTTTCGGGATAGCCTTCCGGGATGCTGTACTGCACCTCGTATATTTTTCCTTTCTGTATGTAATTTATAACTTTATCAGCAGGAAAATGGAAAATGCGAATACCGCACTTTTCCGGGGATGTCTATCTTTGCCGGCTCAAAAAGACAGACATCATTATGATAACAACGAGCCGATTT